>CAIUEN010000535.1 GCA_903898185.1 uncultured Verrucomicrobiales bacterium | reverse complement strand
TCTAATTGACAAATGAAAACACATTTACGCCTTAAATACAGGCTATTACGTCGTAGCCTGCTAAAAACAAATAGAAAAACAAGACTGCTTGTTTTGTTTGCTATATGCCAGAATATCGGCAGTTGTTTTTGCATGGGCCCTAAGCATTCTTGCTTTGCCTGCCATAATGAGAATTGCTACGTCCAAGATGAGATGCTTGCTGAACCAGAGGGCCGCCTATAGGATTGAGCGATGAAATTTCGCGTTCATATTGTACAGGATGAGAAGGGGGTGTTCGTGACGGAGTGCTCCACATTGTCTGGTTGCATTTCCCAAGACGTCACTCGCGAGAAAGCGATACAGAATATCAATGACGCCGTTGCAAGCTGTCTGTTTAATTCTTTGAGTCAGACTTATGCCGATTGAAAAAAACAACGGCCAGCACACCGACTTGGCGCGCGATGCGGCAACTCAAGAAACCGCAGAAGTTTTACAGAGGCTAAACACCTCCCCTGCTGGTTTGAGTGAAGATGAAGCGGCAGAACGGCTCAACGTGTTCGGTCCGAACGAAGTCGCGCAAGAAAGAAAGCACGAATGGTTGCACCGGCTGTGGGTGGCTGTTCGCAACCCGCTGGTGATTTTGCTGATGATTCTGGCGTCGATCTCCTATGCCACCGGAGATCTTCGCGCCGGAACGGTGATGCTGTTGATGGTTGTGTTGGGCGTCACGCTGCGTTTCGTGCAAGAGACCAAGGCCGACAAAGCGGCGGCCAAACTCAAGGCAATGATCAAAGTCACTGCCACCGTCATCCGCGATGGCCAGGCGAAGGAAGTCCCCCTTCAGCAACTTGTTCCCGGCGACATCGTGAAACTTTCTGCTGGCGACATGATCCCCGGCGACGTGCGGTTGATTGCGGCGAAGGATTTGTTCATAATTCAAGCCACCCTTACCGGAGAATCCTTGCCGGTGGAAAAGAACGACGTGCGCGATTCGCGGGCAAATGTTTCGTCGATCGAGCGCACAAACGTTTGCTTTCTGGGCACGAGCGTTGAAAGCGGAGCAGCCACCGCAGTCATCGTTGCGACCGGCGCGCAGACTTACTTTGGCAAGATGGCCAGCAGCCTCACCGGCCAGCAACTGGAGACCGCTTTTGACAAAGGCGTAAAGAAATATGTCTGGCTGATGCTCTCCTTCATGCTGGTGATGGTGCCGATGGTTTTCCTCATCAACGGCTTGTTCAAGCACAACTGGAAGGATGCCTTTTTCTTCGCGATGGCGGTAGCCGTCGGCCTCACGCCGGAAATGCTGCCGATGATTGTTTCCGTCTGCCTCTCGAAAGGAGCGCTGGCGATGTCGAAGAAAAAGGTCATTGTCAAGAAACTCAATTCCATCCAAAACTTTGGCGCGATGGACGTGCTCTGCACAGACAAGACAGGCACGCTCACGATTGACCACGTCATCCTCGAACTGCATGTCGATGTTTTCAAAAACGAAAGCGAGTCCGTGCTGCGCGACGCCTATCTCATCAGCCATTTCCAGACCGGCCTGAAAAACGTCCTCGACCGCGCAGTGCTCAAATACAAGGAATTGCATGGCGAATTGGGCGTCGAAAAATACAAAATGGTCGATGAAATTCCATTTGACTTCTCCCGCCGCATGATGTCCGTGGCGATTCAATGCCCGGACGGCGAGCGCCAATTACTTACCAAAGGCGCGCCGGAGGCGGTGTTCGCCAAATGCACGCATTTCGAGAGCGATGGAGAAATCCTGCCGATGGAACCGATCCTCGTAGGCGATCTCGTGCAGCAGGTCAACGAATTGAGCGAGGACGGCTTCCGCGTGCTTGCTGTGGCCACCAAGAAACTCGGCGCGCAAACCACGTTCTCCAAATCGGACGAAAGCGACATGGTTTTGACGGGCTACCTTGCGTTCCTCGACCCGCCCAAAGACACCGCGTCAAAAGCGATTGAAGCGCTTCGGCAAAACGGCGTCACCGTGAAAGTCTTGACTGGCGACAACGATCTTGTCACACGCAAGGTCTGCAGCGAAGTCGGCATCCACGCGGAAAAGATACTGCTGGGCAGTCAAATTGAAATTTTGACTGATGAACAACTGGCCGGGGAAGTCGAAAACACGGATGTTTTCGCGCGCCTTTCGCCCGCTCACAAAAAACGAGTCGTGCAGGCGCTTCAGCGCAACAAGCATGTCGTCGGCTTCATGGGCGATGGCATCAACGACGCGCCCGCTCTGCGCGCCGCCGACGTGGGCATTTCCGTCGATACCGCCGTGGACATTGCCAAGGAATCGGCCGACATGATTTTGTTGGAGAAGAGTTTGATGGTGCTGGAGGAAGGCGTTCTCGAAGGTCGCAAAGTGTTCGTGAACATTTTGAAATACATCCGCATGGGCGCAAGTTCGAACTTCGGCAATATGTTCAGCGTGCTGGGTGCCAGTGCCTGGCTGCCCTATTTGCCGATGCAGCCCATTCAGGTGCTGACGAACAATCTGCTATACGATTTTTCCCAAGTGCCGATTCCCACCGACAACGTCGGCTCGGCTGTCATCTCCAAGCCGCGTCCGTGGCAGATGGGCGAAATCTCCAATTTCATCCTGTTCATCGGCCCGATCAGTTCCATTTTTGATTATACGACTTACGCGCTGATGTGGTTTTTCTTCAAATGCAGCAATGTGACTTTGGCCGCGCCGCCGGAACTGGCCGCGCGTTTCGCCAGCGCCGCCGATGCCGACCACACCTATGCCGCCGCGCTCTTCAGCACGGGCTGGTTTGTCGAATCACTCATGACGCAAACACTCATCGTTCACATCATCCGCACCAATCAGATTCCGTTCATTCAATCGCGGGCGAGTTGGCAGTTGACCCTGACGACATTCGCCATCATGGGCATCGGCATGTGGCTGCCGTTTTCAATTCTGGCGCAGTATTTGGGATTTGTGCCGTTGCCATGGCCGTTCTGGCCGCTCCTGTTGCTCACGCTGGTTTGCTATGTAGGGCTGACACAACTCATCAAAATGTGGCTCATCCGCAAGAATTGGGTTTAATTTTATAATAATCGAAAAGGGAACGATGCTATTACAGTAAGTCGCAAGTTCGTGAGCAAGAAATTGGTAGATTTTACTGGGTAAAAGGAGCTTCAATCCGACTCACGAACTTATGACTCACGGTAATAGTGCTCTGGAAAGGTCATGCATTATTCATGCCGTTTCAAATCACATAAAAGTGAAAGGCTTATTTTGAAAGTCACAGATGAGTATCAGGGGCAAGTCAGTGAATCGATTTGTTTTAGCTTGGAAACCGCAGTTGGGTTAACCGCAGAACACGCTGAATACGCGGAAAGAAGAGGCAGAATGAGGTTTTGAAGATGCCATCCGTCAGATTAAAAATACATTTTTCGCAAGGGGTTCTCTTTCCGCGTGTTCTGCGTATTCTGCGGTTCATTTGCAGTTTTTGGATTTTAAATTTCAAATTTGAGATTTTACCAACCTGACTTCGAGGTCAAAAATACTCACTACAATTCGTTAAGAACGTACCGTCGTTAAATTTCATAGGGAGATTTT
>CAIUEN010000534.1 GCA_903898185.1 uncultured Verrucomicrobiales bacterium | reverse complement strand
GATGCTTTTGGATCAAAAAAACTCACCACCAAAGAGCTCTTGGATGCCGAGCAAAGGGTATTGTCATTTGCCCGCAACGGCGTCGGCCAGCGCGTACCACTATTATCTCAATCCAGCCGTGAATCGCGTCTTCGTGATACTCTCCTTAGCGACGAACAGCGCCAAGCTGTGGACACATTACTTTCCAGCCGTGACCGTGTCACTTTGCTTCTCGGAAAAGCTGGAACAGGCAAATCAACCTCTCAACGAGACCTATTAGCCGGAATCAAACTCGCAGGCCACGCTGTTGTCGGTTGTGCTCCCCAGTCTCGCCAAATTGCCGAACTGAAACAAATGGGACTCACTGAAAGTCGCACTTTGGCGTCAGTATTGGAACATGGAGAACTTCCAGAAGGAGCTGTGGTTTTGCTTGATGAAGCTGGCCAGGTTGGCACCAAAGATTTTGCGCGTCTCGTGGACATGGTGAATCAAGTGGATGGTCGTCTGATTCTTTGTGGCGACGCTCGTCAACATGGCTCGGTTTGCGCTGGCGACATTTTGCGCCTTTTGTCCAGGCATTCAGGCTGTGACACGGCAACAATAAAGACCATTAGAAGGCAACAAGATGAGCTGTACAAATCGGCTGTAGAAAAACTCAGCAAGCATCAGACGCTTGATGCTTGGGACATGCTAAACATAGCAGGGAAGGTGGAAGAAGTTCCAGGCGAAGAGCGTCGTGAGGCATTGGCAAAGTGGGTTGCCAATGGAATAGCAAATGACAAAGACGTGCTGACTGTGGCTCCAACGTGGCATGAAATTGATCTCGTAACAGAATCAATTCGCCACGAGTTGATTCAACGCGGACGCCTTGGCAACGAAACAAAGAAAGTTACGGTCAGCGAACGGGTTGATTTCACCAAGTCACAAAAGAAACAGGCCAGATGCTATGCGCCTGGGATGGAAATAATCGAAATGCGTGGCCTTGGACTACCGAAGAAACGAATGAAAATCAAAACAATCCAAGGAGACTCCCTGATTCTCACCAACGACCAAGGTCATGGGGAAATGGTTCTGGATTTGAAAAAGATCAATCGAAGCGCAAGTTGGACCGTCCATCGACCCAGAGAAATCGAGATTCGCGTTGGGGATAAATTGCTTCTGCAACAAAACGACCGGCCCAACGGGTACAACAACGGCGACCTGGTCACTGTCACAGGTCTGGATGCCAACGGAATCCTACTCAACAATGGGAAAACCATCACCAAGGATTACACCCAATTTACCCACGGCTGGGCAGTCACATCATATGCATCCCAAGGGCTTACTTGCGACAGGGTTGCGATTTCTTACGACCAAGGAAGCTACGGCGGAATCGACCGCCGAGGATTTTACGTTTCGGCTTCACGCGGACGGGAAGACCTCAGAATTTTTACGGACGATAAAGATTTTGTGCGCGACTGTCTGAGACGAAACACCGGAGAGCGAACCACTGCGACAGAACTGGTCGCTGAAATGGCTCCCAGCATGCTTACGCTAAATCTACGAAGGCAAAGGTTGAAATCACTGCAATCGGTGGCGACAGCGGTGGCCACAGAAGTGGAACAATTCAAACCGGACACTAAAATCCTACGGACACGAGCGATGGACAACATAGTTGTGCATGCCTTGGAATCAGGGCATGCACGAGGGAGATGAGCCAAAAACGTGTAAAATGGAATCTATGAAATTAAGAACTATAGATTCTAAAATACTTGATCAAATCATTACCGCACACGACTGCTATCAGGCAAGAGAAACGGAAATCAGAAAGCAATTTGAAGCTGGCAGAAGCGAGAATGCGGTGGCTCTGGGCCGATTGGTAGCAATATTCTTGGCCACAAAAAATGAAACTCGCGTCGATGGCATTTGCGGCCTAGAGGGGCTTGGCGAGGAAATAGTCCTCCGTCAATTGCCGACTGCGGAATCTGGAAGCAATTCACAGGAAAAATGACATGAATATAGCGCTTATAGATGAATCAATTCGATTTACAAAGCTTCCGTGTTGCTGTGTTGAACTCATTTGGGCCGATGGGGTGCGGGTTTTGGCACTTCCGATTGTATACTTGGCGTGCGTCGAATGGAACAAGGATGACGGTGGCGAAAGTGTCACATGCGATTGGGGGAGTCGTGTGGTGACATTGAGCGGCTTTGGGCTCCAAAGGATTCCTGGGGCACTGGTCAGAGGCGAGATCTGCGCCATTATGGAACTTCCAATGGACCGTGCCGAGGTCACCACCGGAACGGTGGTGACGGAGATTTTGGCGGTTGAGAAAAAAAGGGAGGAATAACCGCAAAGCAATGCGGTTACCATTTCCATTCTAGGCGGAATGCAGTTGTTGCTTGGGTTTGACCAATTCCACAACAATGCCGAGGTGCCACATCCCAAGCAGGGCCGGAATAAATAGTGATCACAGCGAAGCCGTCTCATTCACCCAATCATTCCAACAATCACGCCCCAACCGTAGCGTTAGACGGGGGCAATTCCAAATACTCGCATTGAATGGCATCAGGACTTTTGCCGCTTTCAAAGGCCACGATGCGTTTTGCGACCGGTCGTCGTCGTCCTCCATTGAGTTTGTGAGGCGGGTTATGGGTTGGCAGATGGGTTGTCAGACAAGGGGAAAATGACCATTTTTGGCGTTTTTCGCAACCCAGAGCTTCACTGCATCGAACTCCAATAACCCGTTGATTTATAGTTATTTATAATGGAGCCAGTTGCCGGATTTGAACCGGCGACCCATGCTTTACGAATGCACGGACGTTTTAGAGTGAAAAATTCATTGTTGTGTTGCGGGTTACTGAAAGGGTTACTAGAATCTCCCTAAAAAGCCATATGCCAAATTGGAAGATCTACCCGATAACGCTTGGAAAGAAACCGTCGACGCCAAAGGGCTATCCAGCATGGCGAGTTGCTGGAAAAAACCCGTTAGGCCAAACAATGGTCAAGGCATTTCGCGACCGTGCGAAGGCCGAGGAGTATTTGCAAACTTGCATTGCTGCCGATGCAAACGATGACCCCTACGATTCTGCAATGGTTCGACATCCCAGGATGACCTGGATGACTGACGTACAAATTGCGTTTGCCGAGCAGGCTTTGACTGTTCTCTCGGGAATAGAAGAGATTCCTTACAACCGCGTTGACGCCGAGCCCTTTTTGGAAGCCGTGGAGGAATATGTAATAAACAAAGCCAAGAGAGATGAGCAGGTGCGGAAATCACTTTCTGATGCCATCGCCATCTTCAAGTCCGAGAAAAAGGCCGACGGTTGCCGTGATGCATATCTGAGCCCGCTGGGATATCGCTTGGACGCTTTTGCAAAAAAGATCGGCGCTTGTTTTGTTTTTGAAATCAACACGCAACAGATTAGCGACTACCTCTACACAATTGAAAATTTGACAACTCGGCAGTCTGTAAGAGGAAACCTCTGCGCGTTCTTCAATTGGTGTATCGTGAAGAACTTCTGTGCAGAATCGCCAGTGGACAAGTCAAAAGCCGTGAAGATCGCGCAGAAAGAACCAGATATACTACCGATCGCATCTGTCAAAAATATGCTAAAATTCGCGGCAACCCATAGGAGCGGAAAGGCGCTATCCTACGTTGTTTTGATGCTATTCTGCGGGCTCAGACGAGAAGAGGCGCACAAAATGACTTGGAAATACATCGACCTCTTGGAAGGCCATATCAAACTGGATGCCACCATTACGAAACTCAAAAACCGCCGTGTTTCGCAGATTCCACAGAATGCCATGGAATGGCTCAAGCTCTGCGACAGAAAAAACAAGATTGATCCGGGGCGAAGAGCAGAAGACAACGCAAAGAGGGCCGCTGGCTTTTTCGTCGATTCAGGTGGATTCAAGAACGATTCGACACTGCCGCCTTGGCAAGCAGACGGGCTGCGGCATACGTGTTTGTCATATCGACTATCTCAGACTTCCGATGCCGCTTCTACGGCGCACTGGGCAGGAAACAGCGAAGATGTCCTCCTTAAGCGCTACTTTGGCTTGGTGACAAGAAAACAAACCGAGGAGTTCTGGAACATTACCCCCGAGTCGTTGGAAATCAAACCAGCTCTGGTTAAGCCGTGAAAACAAGAGTAATCTTCTGGGCGGCGAGGCTTCGATTCCCTTCACCCGCTCCAATGTTTATAGGGGTTTCGTCGATATGCACCGTTTTTTGTGTCAGTTTTGTGACAACGGTTGAATAGTACTCCCCCAAAGCCCTCCTGAGCATCAGGAACAAAGGTTTTCAATAACTGCTGGATGGCACCAAATGCTTGGATTACATTTGTCGCGTGGAAACACTCGATGATATCGAGACATTGGCGACCTTCTTGGGTAACCACATCCAAGATGTGGATCGGGATGAGTGGTTTGCACTTCTTTCTGATCTTGCGATCCAAGGCTTAAAAGAGAATATGGATCCAAGCAGAAGCGCAATGAGAAGATTACGACCAATTCTCACGCAGTTTGGAGCTGAAATCTCATTCACGCTAGTGTCAATGCCGTTTAGGAATTCGACAAGAATTCAGCCCTGACAAAGCTACAGTAAATATATTGCAACTAGGCAATTTTTGCCTTGTACAAGCTTTTGGAGTGTGTCATTACACTGGGGATGAGAAATAAAACAGTCGTTGCCGCCGCCCCGTTCAAGGCTCTGTTCAAAGAGTTGTTCACCTGGTATTTTATCTACTCACTGCTGCGTCAATGTGGCTTGCGTCGCCGTTGTCCACCCCACGTTACCCCCGTAGAATTAATCCAGTCCATGGTGTTCCATACGGTCGCCGACGCTGGAACATTGGCCCAACATGTCAAACAACTTACTGGCAAGACCATTACCGATGGGGCGATATCTCAACGACGAGCTTTGTTGCCCATAGAGGTTTTTGAGCAAATGATGAAAGCGGCTCTCAAATCCAAGGGCGACCCGACCCAACACCCAGACGCGTTTTATCACGGTCTGCGCCTGTGCGGGGTTGATGGCAGCCTCTTCTCAATCACCAACACCCCCCAAGTCAAAAGGCAAATGCGCAAGGCACGCAGTCGGCGTGGACGAGCTGCGTTCCCCAAAGTGGGGGTAGCCGTCATGGTGGAACTGGGCTTGCACAATCCACTGGCCGCCGCGTTGGGTGCCAATGGAGAATCGGAAATGGTGCTGGCCAGGCAGGTATTGTCGGAACAACCAGCCAAGAGTTTGCTGCTGGGCGACCGCTATTACGGAGTGCCAGCTGTCTTGGTGGACTTGTC
>CAIUEN010000533.1 GCA_903898185.1 uncultured Verrucomicrobiales bacterium | reverse complement strand
TCCAGTTACTTGATGTTTGCTCATGAGTCGTCGGTATTGCTGTTTGGTGATCATTTACAGCGCCCTAATTCGAGGCCGCTCGGCCTCCAACGAACGCTGCCTGATCTTCCCCAAACCGCTGACGAATCAAATAATCGCCACTGGAAAATTCTAATTGTCGCTACGCAGCTGGCTGCCGACAATCAACACATCGCCGAGACATCCGACACTGCCGTTCGCGACGCCTTTTTCCAAGACGCCGCCGAAGCTCAGTGGTGCATTTTCGATCCGATCGTTTCTGTGATCTATGGCAATCGGTATGCGCAAACAGGACGTCGGGCTGATCTGCGAAAACAGATTCGCCATCTCAACCGTTCCCTGTGTCAATTGACCGGTCCCCGCGATGCCGCTGGCCCTTTCCGCTGCCCCGAGCTCTACTGCCTGCAAAAGGGGCTCTTTTTACCCAACGATCACACGCCACTGTTGTGGACCCAAGCGAATCTGATGATGGCCCTTAAAGTGATGGAGGATTCGGTCACTCCGTCATCGTTTCCTTCACTTTCCTCAACAAATCCTGCGCGGTGAACGGCTTCTGCAAGTAGTTTTCGGACTGCTGGTCTTTTTGGTTTCTGGGATAGCCGCTGGCCCAGATGATGCGCGTTTGCGGAGAGAGGGCATGGACGCGTTCGCTCAGTTCATGGCCGCTCATGCCGGGCATCACCAAATCGGTGATCATCACATCCACCTTTGCCTTGGAGCCGGCAAGGACGTCCAACGCCTTTTGGCCACTACCGGCGGTTAGTACCGTGTAACCATAAGAGGAGAGAACCATCAGCCCCATCGTCAGCAGGAGCTCTTCGTCATCGACAAAGAGCACCGTCTCTTTTCCGCGAAGCTCGTCATTGGATAGCTTGGTGTCGCGCACCACCTTTTTGTTTGCCGGCAAATAAACGCGAACCGAGGTGCCCACTCCGACTTTGGTCGAGACCGCCACCGCCCCGCCGTGATTGGTGACAATCCCATAAACCCATGCCAGCCCCAGCCCGCGGTGGTTCCTGCCTTTTGTGGTAAAAAACGGCTCGAAAATGCGAGGCAGAACGTCCGGCGCAATCCCTTCGCCAGTATCGGAAACTTCGAGCACAACATAGTTGCCAGGGCTCAGCTTGGCGTTGCAATCCTGGGTCGGTTCAGTCAGTTCCAGATTCCGGGTTTGCAGCGTAATTCGGCCGTCGGGCTTCATCGCTTGGATGGCATTCTCAATGATTTTGGATAGAGCCTGCTGCAATTTGGCTTCATCAAAACTCGATGTATAGAGTTTACGGTCGAACTGGAGCGACCAGGTGATCGACGGATGCTCGCCCTTGAACGATTCCATTGCCCGTTCCAGCAGAGTGTTCAAATTGCCGGCTGTTTGGACTCGCGACTCCTTTTCCTGGCGCGAGAATGCCGCGAGGTCATTGGCGATTTCCGCAGCTTTGGTGGCCGATTTTTCGATCTCCGCCAGCGACTCGCGGAATGGGTGGTTTGCCTCAGTGCGGCTAAGCAAAAGCGATGTGTGGCCGAGAATGCTGGTCAGGGCATTGTTGAAGTCCAGCGCGACCGACCGCGCCAATTGGAGGGCGCACTCAAGTTTTTGCTTATGGGCTGAGGATATCTCGGCATGCGCACCGCCTGCCGTTCCAAGTCCCGCTGGTGGAGGAGCATTGAAGGGCGAAGCCTGAGTAGCGGGTGTTTCTGTGGATGTCTTGAAGAATTGAACCACCACCACAGTATCTTCGCTACGAACGCTTTGAGCCGAGTAAGTCGATGCCAAGCCGGTCTTGAGCCGGAGATGCACGGAATAGGGCGTCTCGTTGGAACTCTGCAAGTAATCGTAAGCGGTTTGCTTGTTCTCGGGCATCCAGAGCGTGCCAAAGGGTGCCCCGCCCTTTTCGATATTCGTTCCAAAGGCTTGTACCGCCGCGCGGTTGGCCTTGAGAATCATGCCGTTGCGGTTGACCAGCAGCGCGGGCCAATGAGAGTTTTCCAGCAGAAACGGAGCCTCTGCCGGCGGCGTTCTCGGCGGCGGCGCTTCACTTTTTTCAACAACCGATGTTTTTTTCAACTCCGACTCCGACTGGCGGATGACCATGTCTGGGAACTGGCCGCCGGTTTCTTTAAACAATTGAAGCACTAAATACGGGTGCTCTTCGCGGGTGATCCTGGAGATATGGGCGATGAAATCGCCTTGGGCGTTGTTGGCCAGCCGCAGTCTGGCTGGGCACGCTTTGCCTTGAGCATCAACGATGAAGGTCTCAACGGCGGAGCTTTCTCCGGCCCATAGTGAGGTCAGGGTGGCGGAAGGCTCCAGTGGGCCAAAAGCTTGGAGCGCGGCGCGATTGTACCGTCGAATGGCACCGGTCTCCTCCAATACCATCGCCGGCCATGCAGCTTGCTCCAGGACAAAATCAGTCTCTCGTCTCATCGTGCTTTAAGTAAACTATGCTTTTTCCAATGATCTTCCAAAACAAAAATGCTAACCATTCAGGTAGGAGCCGACGTAAGGAGGCTCAAATCACGCAGACGCGCGGTCAGCGCAGTCATAATGCGTCAGAGCGTCCCTTACGTCGGCACCTCCTGAATAGTTTCATCATGGATACTCGCTGTTATCGCCCACAGTTCAAGCCTTTGGCTGCAAACGCGATATATTTGTCGATCTGTCTTCACTTGGCAGGTGTCAAGGCACGATAGAAACGGTATGGATAATTGCTGGCAGACGGATCTCTGAACTGGATTGTTCCAAACCGTTGAATTGCCATTGATAAGTTATGGGAGAATCCCTCGTTGCCCTCACTGAAAATGCAGCCGCGTCACCAATCTTTGCGATCGTGCTCTTTGGTTGGCTCACAACCTGCGGGGAGAAAAGAAAGCTCAGAGGAATCGAGATCTGGTTATTGCTCACATTTGCCTCATAGAGATGGTTACACCCAATCCCCGCATTGGCGTCAAAAATGAGATAATAAGCTGTATAACTGCGAACGTTTGAAAGGGTAACGGGTTCGTGCCCGAGTAGCCACTGCCGACCGGAATAGTTCCGTTTTGGTTTTGAGACCATACCTGAACGGCATTACCATCTACTGTTGAATTGGTGGACAGGAACATTGCGTCATACCAGTAAGCACAAGCGGCGGAAGCGGGCACGGCTGCGCCAGTTCCTGAATTTGTCACACTCCAAGCGACGGGAATCGTAGTGGTATAAGACGTCACGACGAGCGAGGTTCCAGCAACCACACTTAAATGATTGGGAGCAAGGTCTGGCGGGACGAGATTGAACGTGAATGGAATCGCCGTTGAGGTGTTATTGGATTTATTTCCTTCGTAAACCACATTACTGTCGTCCACATCCAATATGAGATAATAGGTTCCGCTCGCAGTGAGTGGCAAGGTTTATGCTGTTGATTTTGGAGTAGCTTCCGCCCCTTGACATGTCATTGTAGTTCCAGAAGTACCAACTCGCGATGGTTCCTCTCACATCTGTGTTCGTGGAGAGATAGACGCGATCGTACCAGTTTGCAAAAGCGAAACCGAGGCCGCTGTTGGTAACCGTGTAAGTCACCGTAACTGTCGGATTCTGAGTCGGGGCGGTTACAGCCGAAGGCGCAGACGCCAAGCTGATGGGAGCCAGATCGGCGGGCAATGCCAGATTGACGCCGAGGTGCGCAGACGAACTGGATGTGTTCGAGACGGTGAGATATACTTTAAACGGCTAAGAATGTAACATTACTGAAGGTCTGAAAGTTGCAGGTTATCAGACTGGAAAGTTCCTTTTTGTCCTCCTGATGCCCTTTGCTCATCCGATTAAGGATTTCCGATTTCATAGCACTGAAATTCTCATAATACTTGGAATAAAGACAGCGCTTCTTGATCCACTTCCAGTATCGCTCAATGAGATTGAGATTGGGCGAGTAGGACGGCAAGAATTCCAGTTCTATACCTGACTTCGAGGTCAAAAATACTCACTACAATTCGTTAAGAACGTACCGTCGTTAAATTTCATAGGGAGATTTTCCATTTTGTCCTTAAAATTAGCTGGCAGGCATTAAGCCATGTAGTGAGCATATTACTCACTA
>CAIUEN010000532.1 GCA_903898185.1 uncultured Verrucomicrobiales bacterium | reverse complement strand
GGCCGGGCAGGCGGACGTTTTCAACGACGCTATAGTAGCGATGCTCTTTGCGGTCTTTCTTGCGAGAGATGAAGCGCAAAAACATAATCTGGCAAGAGTATGCCAGAGCCACCGGGGGCAAGCGCAAGGAGATGGGTCTTCACTACAGCGTCTTTTTGGTTTTTGATGCTGGAGGCCAACTGATTTACAGCAGGTTACAAAAGTCCTTCCAACGAAAATAGTCAAAAACCCTTCCCAGTATCGAAAGTCGGGTTAATGAGTCTTAACCGTGCCTGAGACCAAGGCGGAGTCGTCCCCAAAATTGAAAGCCAAGGACTCAGTCACGGCGAATGAGCAGACTATTACAGCAAGTCGTAAGTTCGCGAGTCGGATTGACGATCATTTTACCCAGTAAAATCTACCAATTCATTGCTCACGAACTTGCGCCTTGCTGTACTTGATGTCAGTTCACTAAAACTGATCTCTTCAAAGACGCTGCCTTAATTCTTCTTTGGCGTTAGTTTGGTAACAGCCAATACATCCCCACCCTCTTTTGGCAGTTCATGGGACTTGTATGTGTCAGCCGGAGCAAAAGTTGGTTTCACCAACAATGCTGCGTATTCAATACCGCCGTGAGTTGTATTTGACCAGGTAAGATCTTTCTTGATTTCGGTCATTTCTTCATCGTTTTCCTTTGTTGGCTGCACATACCATTTATCTCCATAAGCATATACAACCACCTTGCATTCGGTTGGTTTAACTCCAGATACCTTCCCAGTGATTTCGTCTGTTCCATTCGGCCCGGGTGGCAGGTTTGGCGCTTTGTCTATTGTGACCGTGGGCTTGACGTCTTCCGCCGCGAAAGCAGAAGCGGATGCCATCAACACTGCGCACAAAAAAGGGACGATCGTTATATTTTTCATTGTAGTTATTTTAGTATTTGTTATTTGGGTTTTTATTGTGCGTGCTTCGGTTTTGTCCAAAACACGTTTCGATTTTACATATTTATCGAAATCATATTCCGAGAGGAAATCTGCAAACGTAAGGGAAAAGTCAATGAGCAACGCCACATACCGTTTGCCAGAATGTATATGGGCATCCTAACTGCGGTCCAATTCAATGTCAGCTTGAGTTTCTGAATCGATTGCATTTGAAAACGATGAATGACTAAATGAATATACTATGACAAAGCACAGTCTCGCAACCACCGATATTTGTAATATTCTCAAACATTTTTCAATAGTTCAATAGAGCATAGCTATTTTAGTCGATTTCTTTTTGAAAATCCAGTCAAACTTTAGATTAACACCTCCGGTGGTTGATTTGCTGATATCCTGTAAATCCTGTCTTCCGGGTTTGGCTTCAGAAGCCGACGCGTCCAGAGTTGGACTTGAGCCAATCCTCGGCTTCACGGTAGTTCGGGCAGACGCGCTCGACTTCAGACCAGAAGCGAGTGGAGTGATTGAGCTCCCGCAGATGCATCAATTCGTGGATGATGATGTAATCACTCACCATGGCGGGTACCAGGATCAGCCGCCAGTTCAATGAGATGGTTCCGCTACGGGAGCAGGAGCCCCATCGGCTTTTTTGATTCCGCACAACCACCCGACGAATTGTCGAGCCATGACTGGAAGCCAGTTGTTCGACGCGCAACACCAGTTCCGCGCGGGCCAGTTTTTTAAAATGCGATTCCATCAGCGGACGCAAATCGCCCTCAGGCGAAGGAATGGCAAAACATTGATCTTCCAGCAGCATTTCCCAATTTTCGCCCCGCTGAACCACTTCCAGGAAAACGGACTTGCCTCGGAATAGAACTTCCATGCCTGGACGAAGTGTCAGAGGCGGGATTTTTCGATCTACCAGCGTGCGCCATTGTTTTTCAAGCCAAGGCTTGCGGCTGCAAACAAATTCCTGGGCGAACTTCATCGAACCCCGCCGTGGGAGTGTCACCTTGATCGTCCGGTCGGTCTGCAAGCGTATGACGTAATTCTTGGCTCTGGCGTGTCGCCGGTACAGCACAGGCATGCGTTGAGAATCAATCTCAATGAAATCCCCCACAGGCGCGGTTTCAGGCAGCAAGAGCAATTGAAAGTATTTGCGTAACGAGTTCACAACTCTAATAGACTTTAGCAGATTACGTCCAAAAACTCCAATAATGCCTAACGAAATCAGCAATTCTCATTATGTGGGGAAGACCTCTGGTCTGCCAGCACCTCGTTATCGATGTGCAGTGATTATTGTGCTGACTGTTGCGGTGCCTCTGGCTCCGTTGGGAGTCGAAAGCTTCGTGCGCAAGCTGATCAGCGTTTTTCCCATCCCTTGCTCAAAATGAGAATTGTTGAACGAAATAGTCGCTTTATAAAAGTGCCAGAGATTAGGGTGTCGAATTGAGGAAAAATAATTCATGCTGATAATTGTCTTTTTCAGTAAAACCCGACTTGAGTTGGGTGTTACGCTTGGAATATGAGTTTTGGTGAATCTCAAATTTGAAATTTGAAATTTAAAATCCAAAAACTGCAAATAAACCGCAGAATACGCGGAACATGCGGAAGAAGAACCCATTGCGAAGAATTCTTTCTAATCTGGCGGATGGCATCTTCAAAACCTCATTCTGCCTCCTCTTTCCGCGTGTTCTGCGGTTAACCCAAATGCGGTTTCCAAG
>CAIUEN010000531.1 GCA_903898185.1 uncultured Verrucomicrobiales bacterium | reverse complement strand
GAGCGTCAGGAGGCGATGAAACAGAGTTTCAAGGTGCAGGTTTTTGCCACCGACATTGACAGTCAGGCGATTGCCACGGCCCGGGCAGGCGTCTATCCGGCCAGCATCGCCACCGACCTATCGCGGGAACGGTTGGCGCGTTTTTTCACGCACGAGCCAGACCGCAGCGCCTACCGCATTCACAAAGGCATTCGCGACATGCTGGTTTTTTCCGAGCACTATGTGGTCAAAGATCCGCCCTTCTCCAAACTCGATCTGATCAGTTGCCGAAACCTCTTGATCTATATGGGCGGAGATTTGCAGAAGAAGCTCATTCCCCTGTTTCATTACGCGCTCAATCCGGGCGGCATGCTTTTGCTGGGCACTTCCGAAACCATGGGCGATGCCGACAATCTGTTTACCGTGATGGACCGCAAGTTGAAGATATATCAGCGCAGAGACGATTCTTATAGTTCGCGGAGCGTAACCTTGGGCCAGTTTTTCCCGCCTGTGAGCGCAGTGAGCGCATCGCTTTTGCAGGGTGACAGAAAGACGGCATTCCCCATGAAACTGCCGTTGCGCGAGTTGACCGAACAGACGATTCTGTCGCAGGTCTCCCCGGCCAGCGCCTTGGTCAATAGCCAGGGCGACATTCTTTACCTGCACGGACGCACCGGGATGTACTTGGAACCGGCTCCGGGGCAGCCTGAAATCATGAACATCTTGAAGATGGCCCGCGAAGGATTGCGGATGAAACTCACCACAGCCCTGCGCGAAGTTGTGATGACTAAAGAAATCGTGCGCTGTCCGGGGTTGCGCGTCAAAACCAACTCCCACTTCACGACGGTCAACCTGACGCTCCTTCCGGTCTCGACAGGCGCTGCCGCGCAGCCTGAGTCGCCTCTGTATCTGGTCGTTCTAGAGGAAGCGATGGAGAACAGTAATCAGTCAACGGCGAGCGGCGAGCAGTCATCTGACGCGGATGAGAGCATTGCGGCGCTCAAGCAGGAATTGAAGGCCAGGGACGAATACCTACAGAGCGCCAATGAGCAACTGGAGACCTCCACCGAAGAGCTCAAATCGTCCAACGAAGAAATGCAATCGGTGAACGAGGAACTTCAATCCACCAACGAGGAACTGCAGACCTCCAAGGAGGAATTGCAGTCAGTGAATGAGGAACTGGCTACGATCAATACCGAGTTGGAGACCAAAGTATTGGATTTGTCACGAGCCAACGACGACATGGCCAACCTGATCGCGGGCACCGGCATCGGCACGATCTTCGTGGATTATCAACTGCGGATCCTGCGCTTCACCCCCACCGTCAGTGCGATCATCAACCTGATCCAGAGCGATCTTGGGCGTCCGGTGGGCCATATCGTCTCCAATCTGATCGGCTACAGCAGCTTGGTGGCGGACGCGAAAGGCGTGCTCAACACGCTGGTTCCCAAAGAGGTGGAAGTGCAAACCACGGATGGCAAGTGGTACACGATGCGAATCCAGCCTTATCGCACGCTTAATAACGTGATCGAGGGCGCGGTGATCACGTTTGTAGATATCACTGAAATCAAGCAAACGCGGGATGCGTTGCGCAAAGCCAATGACCAGCTTCGTCTGGCCATAGTCGTGCGTGACGCGCACGACGCGATTACGGTGCAGGATTTGGAAGGACGCATCCTGGCTTGGAATCCGGGAGCGGTGAGGATGTATGGCTGGAGTGAAGCCGAAGCTCTGGCCATGAATGTGCATGACCGGATACCAGAAGGACTGCGGGAGAAAGCGTTTGCCCGCTTGCATCAGCTTAGCCTGGCTAAAATTCTGGAGCCATCTCAGACCCAGCGAATCGCCAAAGACGGCAGTGTTGTGGATGTTTCGGTGATCTCGACCGCGTTGATCAATGAGGCGGGCAAGATGTATGCTATTGCCACAACCGAACGGGCGAGAGAAGGAGAGGAATATCCAATAGCCAATGAAAAATAAAGACACTTATTCCACTGACGCTGCCGAGCTGCGCAAGCAGGCAGAGGCTTTGGAGCAAGAAAACGAGGCGCGGTCGCCGGAGCAGTTCGCGCCGTTGTCGGTTGAAGCCACAAAACTGGCGCTCCACGAGCTGCGCGTCCATCAAATCGAGCTGGAGATGCAGAACGAGGAGCTGCGCCGTGCGCAGGTGGAATTGGACGCCACACGGGCGCGCTATTTCGACCTCTACGATCTGGCCCCGGTGGGCTACGTCACTGTCAGCGAAAAGGGGCTGATCCTGGAGGCCAACCTTACCGCCGCCTCTCTTCTGGGCGGCGTTCGAGGCGCGCTGGTCAACCGCCTGGTCTCGCAGTTTATTCTCAAAGAGGATCAGGACATTTTCTACCTGTGCTGGAGCCAGCTTCTGGAAACGGGAACGCGGCAGGTATGCGAATTGCGGATGGTGAAAGAGGACAGAGCAATATTCTGGGCGCGAATGGAAGCGACCCTCGGGCGAAATGCCGCCGCCACGCCTGTGTGCCGCGTTGTGCTCAGCGATATCACCGAACGCAAGCGGGCTGAGGATGACGTGCTGGAGAACCGGGCAAAGCTGAAGGCGGCTTTGGCCAGCATGACTGACGCGGTGTTCATTTCCGATGCTCATGGTCAGTTCATCGAATTCAATGATGCTTTTGCGACGTTTCACAGGTTTCAAAGCAAGGAACAGTGCGCCAAGCGCTTCGCTGAACTCTCTTACCTTCTCGATGTTTTCATGCCCAACGGGGAACTGGCATCCTTGGAACAGTGGGCGGTCTCACGGGCGTTGCGGGGTGAGATAGTCACCCATGCTGAATACCTCCTGCGTCGCAAAGACACGGGCGAAAGCTGGATTGGGAGTTACAGCTTCGCTCCCATTTACAATCAAGACGGCACACTTGCCGGAGCAGTGGTTGTAGCCCGCGATATTACTGATTACAAGCGGACGGAAGAGGATAAAAAGAAACTGGAGCTCCAAAACAGGCAACTTCAGAAGGCTGAAAGCTTGGGCCGCATGGCCGGGGCCATTGCCCACCACTTCAACAACCAGCTTCAAGCGGTGATGATGGGCTTGCAGGTGGCCATGAGTAATTTGCCACAAAATACGATGGCCGTCGAGGGATTGACCGACGCCATGCTGTCGGCTCGCAAGGCGGCCAAAGTGAGCACCCTGATGCTGACTTACCTTGGGCAAACCAATGCCAAACACGAACCCCTGTATCTTTGCGAAGTTTGCCAACAACATTTGGCAGCTCTTCGAGCTGATTTGCCCAAGGACGCGGTCTTGGAAACCGATTTCTCCACACCCGGCCCGGTCATCCATGCCAACGCGAATCAGATTCAGCAGGCGCTGGTAAACTTGGTTACCAATGCGTGGGAGGCTCTTAAGGACACTGGAAGTGCCATTCGCGTGGTCGTTAAGACGGTTTGCGCAGCCGAGATTCCCACCGAAAACCGTTTTCCCGTGAACTGGCAGTCGCAAGACAACGTCGCCTGCGCTTGTCTGGAAGTGGCGGATGCAGGCTCTGGGATCGCGGATAAGGACATCGAAAAGCTGTTCGACCCGTTTTTCTCCAGCAAATTCACAGGACGCGGCTTGGGTCTGGCCGTGGTTCTTGGCATTGTGCGGGCGCACAAAGGGTGTGTCACGGTGAAGAGTCAGCCGGGGAAGGGAAGCATCTTCCGCGTCTTTTTGCCGGTGTCAACTGAACCGGTGCCTCAAAAGCCAGCGCCAGTGGTTCAAGAGCCGCGAATGGCAGAAAGCGGCACGGTGCTGGTGGTCGATGATGAGCCTGTTGTGCTTAAATCAATCGGGTATGTGCTCAAGCGCTCTGGTTTTACGGTGCTGACAGCAGTGGATGGCGTCGATGCCGTGAAGGTTTTCCAGCAGCATCGGGACGAAATTGGCTGCGTCCTGTGCGATCTGACCATGCCCCACATGGGGGGGTGGGAGACCTTGACGGCTTTGCGCAAGCTTTCTCCCGGACTTCCGGTGATTCTGTCCAGCGGCTACAGCGAAGAGCAGGTGATGGCTGGAGAACATCCCGAACTGCCCCAGGCGTTCTTGAGCAAACCTTATGAGTGGGCGGCGCTGCGCAATGCGATTGTCCGGGTCATGAGAAAACCAAAAGATCAGGATGAAAAATAAAGACAGTCATGCCGATTACGCCGCCGATCTGCGCCAGCGGGCCGAGGCTTTGTCGCAAGAAAACGCGGCGCAATTGCCCGAACAGATCGCGCCCTTGTCGTCCGAAGCCACACAACGGACGCTCCACGAGCTGCGCGTTCATCAAATCGAGTTGGAGATGCAGAATGAGGAACTGCGCCGGGCGCAGGTGGAATTGAACGCCACTCGGTCGCGCTATTTCGACCTGTATGATCTGGCCCCGGTGGGCTACTGCACACTGAACGACAAGTGGGTGATCCTGGAGGCCAACATCACCGCCAGCACCCTTTTGGGTGTCGCGCGAGGCACGCTGGCCAACCAACCGATCTCGCAGTTCGTTCTCAAGGAAGACCAGCACATTTACTACCTGCTCCGCAAAGAGCTTTCTGAAACGGGAACGCAGCAGGCGTCCGAATTGCGGATGGCCAAAAAGGATGGAACGATATTTTGGGCGCGGATGGAAGCTGCCGTCGCCCATGACGCCGACGGCGCGCCCGTAAACCGTGTTGTGCTCAGCGACATCACCGAGCTTAAGCTGGCGACGGAAAAACTGCGGTGGAACGTGGCGTTTTTGAATCTGATGTCCAGTTCGTCGCCTCTGGCGTTTTATGTGGTCGATGATCGCACCGACAAAATACTCTATTTCAACCATCGGTTCTGCGAGATTTGGGGAATCGCCCATTTGGAAGAAAAGATGTCATGGGGCGAACTTGCCAACAATCACATCGTTTCACGTTGTCTGGAGGCGCTGACTGATGCGTCGGCGTTTGCCGAATCCTGGCAGCAGCTTCAGAGTGAAGGAAACCGGGCCATCATAGAAGATTTCATGCCCTGCGCGAACGGAAAAACCATCCGCAGATATTCCACGCAGATGCGTGACTCAAATGATAAGTATTTCGGACGATTTTACCTGTTTGAAGATGTAACAGAACAAAAACGAGCCGAGGCGGAACTCAACGATATCAACCGCAACCTCGAACAAGCGATTGTCCGCGCCGAATTGGCCAACGCTGCCAAGAGTGAGTTCCTGGCCAATATGAGCCATGAAATCCGCACACCCATGAACGGCGTTCTCGGCATGGTCGGCCTGTTGCTCGATACAAACCTGACCGAGAACCAACGCCGTTACGCTCAGGTCTCGCGCTCCAGCGGCCAGGCTCTCATGGCCCTGATCAATGACATCCTGGATTTTTCCAAAATGGAAGCTGGGAAACTTGAGCTGGAAACCCAGAATTTCAGTTTGCACCGATTGCTGGATGATTTCGTCGAGATGATGGCTCTGCGGGCTCACGAGAAAGGACTGGTGTTTGGGTGCGTGGTGGCGCCGGAGGTTCCTGCCGATCTCAAGGGCGATCCCGGACGCTTGCGGCAGATTCTCGTCAACTTGACCTCCAACGCAATCAAGTTTACGGAACAAGGCGAGGTTGTCGTTCGCGTCAGCATGGTTTCGCAAACACCGGCATCGGTTCGACTGCGGTTTGCCGTATGCGACACTGGAATCGGCATTCCAAAAGACAAGTTCCAACGGCTGTTTGTGAAGTTCTCCCAAGTGGATGCCTCAACAACGCGCGCCTACGGAGGCACAGGTCTTGGCTTGGCGATTTCCAAGCAACTCACGGAGATGATGGGCGGTGAAATTGGAGTTCAAACCGAGGTGGGCAAGGGTTCGGAATTCTGGTTTACGACGCTTCTGGCCAAACAGCCCTTTCGCGAACCTGCGGCAGCGCCAGATTTTGACCTGCGAGGCGTGCGTGTCTTGATTGTCGATGACCATCTTGTCAATCGCGAGGTTCTCATGGCTTTGCTGAAGACCAGGGGCATGCGGCCCTGTGATGTGATGGGCGGTCCGTCCGCCCTGCGGGCGCTGACTCAAGCTCAAGCCGCTGGGGATCCCTTCACGGTCGCCATTCTTGATATGCAAATGCCGGGCATGGATGGAAAATCCTTGGGCCACGCCATCAAGAGCGACCGGACTTTGAATAAGACTCGGTTGGTGTTGTGCGAATCCTTGGGTCAGATAGGCAACGATCAAGATATCAAAGAAATCGGATTTGCCGCCACTCTGTCCAAACCAGTTGGGCGGCAGGAACTCTTCGACGTGCTGACGGCTGTTCTCAGTGGAAAAGAGACCGCTGCATCCCAAATGAAATCGACGCCCGGTTTATCCTTGGGACAGAGTTTAGGTCATGCGCGCATTCTGCTCGCCGAGGATAATATCACCAACCAGCAAGTCGCGGTGGGCATTCTCAAGCATCTGGAGATCACAGTCGATGTGGCCGCCAACGGCATTGAGGTAGTTAAAGCTCTTGAAACTTTTCCTTACGACTTGGTGCTGATGGACGTGCAAATGCCCGAGATGGATGGTTTTGAGGCCACCCGCACGATCCGCGATCCGCAATCGCAGGTTCTCAACCATCGGATAACCATAGTTGCCATGACCGCCCATGCCATGCAAGGCGACCGCGAGAAGTGCATGGAGGCGGGCATGGACGATTACCTCAGCAAGCCAATCGAACGTCCGGCTTTGGTTGCGGTTTTGGAAAAGTGGCTCAAACCAAAAGGCGAAGTGAAACAACCGGTGGACAGCGAGCCTGAAGAAAAAGTTGCAGCATCCAACCATGAAGAGGAACTTGCTGTCTTCGACCGCACGGCATTCATGAGCCGAGTGATGGAAGACAAAGACTTGGCGCGTGTGGTGATTGATGGCTTTCTGGGGGATATGCCCGGAGCAATCATGCAGTTGAAGAACCATCTGGCGTCCGGCGATGTCCACCTTGTCGAACAGCAAGCCCGCAAGATCAAAGGCGCCTGCGCGGTGGTGGGAGGCGAAGCTTTGCGAGCCGTTGCCTGGGCGATGGAGCAAGCCGGCAAAGCCGGAGATATGGATGCCGCCCAAGCCCGCGTAAATGACTTGGATACGCAATTCGATGCGCTCAAAACAGCGCTCGAAAATGATCGATGAGTATGGGGACTTTTCATGTAGCGCAGACATTCTTGTCTGCCGTTCCGCAGGTTTTCCAACCTGCCAGGCGCGTTGGTAATTCCAACGGTTGTTTGGCTGCCGACGCTCTGCCGACTAGAAAGTCGGCGAAACGGCAGGTTGGAAAACCTGCGCTACGGATGGGTGAATCGCTAATGTCTTTTGTAGCGCAGACATTCTTGTCTGCCGTTCCGCAGGTTTTCCAACCTGCCAGGCGCGTTGGTAATTCCAACGGTTGTTTG
>CAIUEN010000530.1 GCA_903898185.1 uncultured Verrucomicrobiales bacterium | reverse complement strand
CGTGGCCTTCGCTCCGCTCAGGCCTCCTCAAGGGCTGGGCAGGGGGATGATCCTTGTGACAAGAACATTCCTGGTTTGCTAACTACGCTATTTGTCCTGGTTTGCTCGCCCCGCGACAGTATTTGGAGTTATGTAGGCAATCGTACCGTTGTGAGAAACAATTCTTATTCCCTGCTCCCAAAACAAAGCGTAAATGTCGAACTGATATTCGGCTACTACATATCTACTGACAAAGTAATCGTAATAATTGCCTTCCTCTTCTTTCCATTCTCTCCCGCCGCGGTAAGGTGGGTTCCCGATTACGATATCAAAGCCTTTTGGGATACCGAACACCCACTCCGAATCGAAGAAATCTGATGAGGTATTTTGGTCGTAGGGATTCCAAGACGCGAGCCTTTTGGATGTAGCATCCTCCCAGCCATCCCCTCTCAGCAGTTCGGCAATTTCAGTGCGAAGCTTGGCATCCTGTTCGCGGCATTTGTTTTTTGTGGCTGGGGTGCGGGCGAGGAAATGTCGCTCGCGCACGAGCCGGAGTGCGGCTTCTTTGGAATCAATCTCACGGTTACGAAGCATTTGCTGGCCGGGCCGGTCGATTCCAATAAGCGTATTGGCGGCGACAAACTTGGTTTCCAGATTCGGCAGCGGGCGCACGCCACGATTGGGTTGCGAGTCATCAATCTTCTGGTCCACGATCAATGAGATAAAGAACCGCATCTTGGCGATCTGGACGGCGATGGGCTGGATGTCCACGCCGTAGATGCAGTTTTCAATCAGATAGAGCTTGCGACCGTAATCCAATTCGTTGTGCTCGAAGGCTTCGTTGATGCCGGTGATTTGCTGCTCCAATTCATGCACGGCTCGCTCCCGGACGGTGGCATCCTCGATCTTTTCGGCGGCAGTCATGGCATCCCGGACGCGGGCAACCTGGCGTTCCTTCCATTTCTCGTTGCGCGGGTCGAGCTTGCCCAGGATGAATACGAGCTTGTGGAGAATGCCCATGGGGAAGGCACCGGAGCCGACGGCTGGATCGAGTGATTTGAGATTGTCGATTGCGGCGATCAGGGCATCGACTTCAGGCGCGGCAAATTGATGCTGTTCGTGATTGTAGGCGAAGAGATGGCGCAGGCGAGACTCAAGTGAGTGTGAGGCAGACAATCTTGTCTGCCCTTGTTCCTGCCCTTGCTCCTCAGCCTGACTTTTGGAAGCAGACAGGATTGTCTGTTCCACATTGAGGGCGTAGGCAGATGGTTTCAGACCAGCTTTAATGGGATTCTCGGCGATATATTTCTGAAACCTGGCGAACTGCGCCTGGCTGCGGACGATGTGATCAAACGATTCATCCATCCAGAACTGAGGTGAGGCAGACAATCCTGTCTGCCCTTTCGAATCTGAGGAGGCAGACAGGATTGTCTGCCTCACTTTGCGGGAACTCACACCCTTCATTCCTTTCATGATCTCCGAAAGCGCAAAGCCTTCGCGAGGGCGAATGAGCATGTGAACATGATTGGGCATGATAACGTAATCACCCAAGTCGTAACGCTGGCCATCGAAGTGGTTGATGCATTCCTCTACAATGTCCCGAATTTCGGACTTGGCGAGGTGGCAGGAGCCGTGGCCGGCGTCAAGCCACCGTTCAAGTTTCAGACCGAAGCGTTCATTGTATTCCTGTCAGTCTTTGTCAGCCCAAGGCTCGGGATGAAATTTTAACCAAGTATTCTTTTCTTCAACCCACTGTTTTAATTTGTCCTGGGGTAACGAGTCAGCGAGGCGGAAGGTGATGAAGTAGGTGCGACCTTCCTGGGTCCAGTGGGGCAGGCGGCGGTGGGTGCGATGGGTTTCGATTTCCGGGTTGTAGGGTTTGAACGAAGGTGAAGCAGACAATCCTGTCTGCTCTATTTTTGTGGGAGACAAAGAGGGGGGAAGCAGACAAGATTGTCTGCTCCACCTTCGTCTTTAGACAAGCAATCAGCGCCTCGTCCACCATGTAATCGACGATTTCGCGCGGGGTGTAAAAGGAGCCGGTCTGTTTGCGGGCGGTCGCGCCGGTTTCCGGGTTATAGGCGGCAAGGAGGTTTTCAAATACCTTGCCGGATAGTTCGGGGTCCAGCGCGATTTCCTCTTCAATCGGTGTGTTTTCTGTGATGGTGAATTTGTAGTGATCGAGGGTGTGGATCAGGCCCCGGACTTTGACCCGCTTGAATTTGGGATCGCCGTAATCGGCGCTCAGGTCCACTTCGCGTTCCGGACCGAAAAAGAGGAAATCGGGCACGACGGCCTGGCTGTCGGCGCGGCGGGAGAAACCGTCAATGCGCAGGTAGCGCGGCGTGGCTTTTTCCCCGAGGTCTTTGTCCAGGCACTCGAAGAGTCCGCCGTTGAGGAAGGGTATGTTTTTGAACAGGTCCAGGGCGGCGGCGGGGTTTTGGAACAGATCGCGGTAGCGATAGAGGCTGTGGGCCATGAAATTCTGCTCTTCCTTGGTCCAACCCCGCTTGTCCATCTCGGTGTTCAGCGTCGCGAAGAAGAGGTTTTGCAGGATCGCTTTGTAATAAACGGATTGGGGTGAGGCAGACAATCCTGTCTGCTTTTTGGCCTTGTTTTGTTGGCAGACAGGATTGTCTGCCTCACCGTTTGGGGCAAAGCCATTGAGTATCTGGCCGAGCTTGCGTTCGTCAAAGAGGGTGTCCGGGACCAGACCTTTTTCCTTGATAAACCAGCAGAACATCAGGCGCGTGATGAGACGGATGACGCTGATGTGATCCCGTCCGTCCTGCTTGGGCGCGTCTTTGGGAAACTCGATGTGGTTGAGCGCCCAGAAATACCAGTTGGCGACCTCCAGGAAGAACCGTTTGTTGAGTTCGGAACTGTCGAGCGCCTTCTGCCACGCCGCGTGAAGTGTGACGAAGTTGGTGAAGGAATGTTTTTCCAGCAGGGCGTCGAACGAAAGGTCCGAGAGAATTTCGATATGGGCGCGGTGGGGATTGGCAAACCGGATGTCTTTGATCAGCGTGACTTTTTCCAGGACATCTTTGGATTCATCGCGCTTGTGCAACCGGCGGTTGATAAGCGCGAGCGTGAGCGTTTCTCCGTGCCGAAAGAGGAGCATGACCGGCATCTGGAACAGGCGGTTGACCGCGCGGGTGATGCCGGAGAGGTCGGTGCGGGTATAGCTGGTCTGGTTGAGCGCAACAGCAAAGAACAAGTAGTTTGACTTTGTTAAAATAAATCCTGCAGTTTTTCGCCGGTTGTGTCAGCTTTGTTGCGTGTTGACAATCCAACAGAACATCTTCTAGACTCAAGAATGAAATCAAACACAACGGCCTTGAGGGCATGGCCGCGCGATT
>CAIUEN010000529.1 GCA_903898185.1 uncultured Verrucomicrobiales bacterium | reverse complement strand
TATTTCGCAATTCCACTCGAATCATTCGCACTCCATATTATTCCCAACATGCTTATTATAAATTTGTTACGATTTTCCTGCAAGACGCCAAGCAAGCACATCGTTTTTTGCTAGTCAACCAACCAGTGTAAAAAAAGCGAGCAAGAAAAAATGAAAAACAAGCTAAACTGTTACCTTTTTTTAGCGAGGGAATGAGCATAGGCAAAATCCAATGGACTTTCTCTTATCCCCTTTGCCTCAATTTTTCGACCGGCCTGAAATGTGAATTACTATTTCACCACTGGCGTATTGTTTTTTGCCGTCTTCGCCTCAGCGTTGGTCAGGTTCCTTGTGAGAGTTCGTTTGGTTGTGGCGTAACTCTCGTTGGTAATGGCATCAAGATGCAGACGGGCTTCATCCAAACGTCCCAAGGCGATTTTGAGACGCGCAAAGTGTATCAGAACACCTTCACGTTCGAGTTCGGTTCGCGCCAATTTTAGCGCCTGTTCCCAAGCTCGCAACCCCTCCTTGAGACGCGGCGGTTTGGTTCCGTAGAAACTTTGGGCGTACTCGGTGGCCAGCACAAAATTGTCAGGGTCCAGCTTGATTGCTTGCTGGTAAAGTCCAAGCGCCTTGCCGAACACTTCAATTTCGGTGACGTGATAATAGTTCGTGGCATCCATCCAAAACAGGTAAACGTGGTTGGCCAAGTTCTGGTAATAAACCGGCTCATCCTGCTTGAGTTCGATTGCTTTCTCGAAGCACTCGAATGCCTTGGAAGCAGGACTGCGATGGTGGCCATACAGCGTCCCCAAGTTGTTCCACACAGCGGGATTCTTTGGATCGAGATCGCGCGCTTTTTCCCACTGCTCCAAGGCACCGTCTTCGTCTCCGGTGTCGTTGAGAAAGCTGCCAAAGGCCAACCGGGCACGCACATGATCGGGATGCCGTTGTAGGAAGTCCTTGTATGCTTTTCCGACCGGCTCGAACCGTTGTTGCAGGCGGTTCCTCAAGGTAGTCCTGGGATCGGCGATTCCCTTGTTGCGGTAAGAGTCCGCCTCGTGAATCCATCTTTCAGCGTCGTCTTGGGCGGCATCGTCATCGGTCAGGATTATTTTATATTCCTTTTCAACCGGATCGTTGGCGTTGTTGAGAAAGGCCATCTGGTTGGTGGTCTTGGCCACCATGTTGCTCTGGCCAAATGCCGACATGGCAACAAGCGCAAAGGCCAGACATGGAATGTAAATATTCACCGAACAAGAATGCCGGAAATGGCTCATCATAACAAAAAAACGAACCATGCGGCTTGTCCCGATAATCACGACGTCTGATCCTGAAGCGCGCCAATTCTCTGGATAACTTCAAATTTAAGTCTTTCCGCTGTGAAGTTGCCCTGCTGGTCGAGCGTGTAAGACTTGAACCCAAGGTTCCATGCCTGGTTATGCAGAAGACAATCTTGTGTCAAGAGGACGGTATCTGCTCCCAATAGTTTTCTCAGAATCTCGCCATCTGGAATGCCTCGATGCGCCTGAGCCAAGAAAATGAATTCGGGATGAACCCCCGATGGCAGCGTTGCTTTGAAATGCTCAATCAGCGCCGACTCATGTCCGACGCACTCATCCACAATGACCCGTCTCAATGACTCAACACATCTCATCAAGGTCCAGTTTTCGCTAAACCTCGATTTGTTTCAAGTCGTTTTACAAAGTCAAACTAAGATAACCATCGTTTGCCTCTCTCCAAATCCCAGCAGCTACGCCGCCGATACTCCCTCTCATGCCCAATACTCGACAAAGCTCATGGACGGATTGAGGTGCGCGAGATCTGGTGTGTAACCACTGACCATCGGCCTGGACGCAGTGGCGCAGGCCAATAGAAGATTATTATCACCAACCCATCCATGTCTCATAAGTGATATATCTTGTCCCAAATGTGAATAGACTTTGATATCACGAAATTAGTAGATTGAGCATGTGACTTGATTGCGAAGCTCCAATAATTCATGGCGGATGACGAGTGGGCTTTCGCATGTTCACTGCAAATTAAAATGAAACGACCTGATAATCGTGGAATTGAATCTGTTCTCGAAGCGGTTCCACCCGTCAGCGTGCAAACAGGAAAACTGGGTGCGCCCGTCGGCAGATTTCTCCGCGTCTGTCGATTAGTTGATTTAATCATGTGAAAACGCCATCATCAACCCCAATACCACGACCAACGA
Source organism: uncultured Verrucomicrobiales bacterium (assembly GCA_903898185.1). Classification (GTDB taxonomy): domain Bacteria; phylum Verrucomicrobiota; class Verrucomicrobiia; order Limisphaerales; family Palsa-1400; genus CAIUEN01. The sequence goes on along the minus strand of CAIUEN010000529.1, from coordinate 17,558 downwards.
TCCTTCTGGTTGATGACATGGATGCCACCCGAATCACGATGAAATGGTTTCTGAACAATTTCGACTATCCAGTGGTCACGGCGCACAGCGCAGAGGAAGCGGTCTCTCTGTTCGATCCCCAAATCCATTCTCTCGTGCTAACCGACAACTCCATGCCCGGCATGACGGGCTCTGAGTTGGCTCAGTTCGTTAAAGAACGATCTCCGTCAACACTGGTGCTCATGTACACAGGCAATCCGCCGATCAACCGCACATACCTCGATTTGGTAATCCAAAAACCAGCACACCTTCTCGTAATCAAAGAAGCTCTCGATAAGCTCTTTGACCGGGGAATTGACTCCATTCAGCCCTCGCCACCGTGCTAATCTGGCTGATTTGTGGCAACACAATTTCTTCAAATTGTAGTTGACGAATCCGCACGCCTTCGATATAAACCCTGCGCAATTAAGCTGAAGTTATAGATCCGTTGTGTCGTAAGCGATGTAGCAATTAAGCTACTGCGAACTGAACGGCACGGAGTGTCCACTCGTTAATAAAAGGTAACTATACACGTAGCATAGGCATCCTTGCCTGTGCCCCTCCCTCCGGTGAGCGTCAGCGAGACGCTAATGTCGCCCTGTGAGTTACTATATTTTTTTGTTCCTTTCATCATGATTTCAGACCGGAATCGCGGTATTTATGAAATCACTCTGGTTTGCCAGAGTTTAATCGTATCACTTTTCTTCTGGGGCTGGGTGCTCTTGTGCGAAGATAACGCCATCCAGTCTCGCAGCAGTCTCTTCTATTTTTTCGGGTGTAACGCGTCTCTCTTGATCGGTATTCTCGCTGGCGGCAGCTTGGCTCGCGTCAGCAGTCGGCTTGTAACCCCGGATTTTAATAGCGCCATCCGGTATTCATCTCGACAGTGGCTAATTTGCGTCTTCTACCTGATGCTCTTCAATGTTTCCAAAGATAGGCATCCTCTGTTGCTCTTCGCAATTGGATTTGTTTTCGCTCTGTTCGCAGTTCTTTTCCTGACAAACCGGTTCCTTCCATCGCTGCTTGCCCGAATGAGTTTTCAGGGTGTCAGCCAGGAACGCACTCTCATTGTTGGTTCTTCTGCAAGAGCTCAGGTTTTTGGAAAGTGGTTGTCCACAAAGCGAATACTCGGGTTTGTGGTGGTTGGTTTGGTGACGGATGAACTGGTGTCCGATTCTGGAAACGACTTGAGCGTCATTGGAAAACTAGAGTTTCAAATCGAGAGAGACCGAATTACTAACATCATTCTGGCGGAATTACCGAATGACGATACTCTGCTTCGCAAAGTAATCGATCTTTGTGAGTATAAGGGTCTCAGAATGACGGTGATGAGTGATCTGCAGCACAAATTTGGAGGTTCCGTCACCGTCCACCCCGATGACGACTATTTCTTCCTCGGCTTGCGTGAGGAGCCACTGGAGAACCCATTTAACCGCTTTATTAAGCGAAGTTTCGATATCGCCATATCGCTGCCTGTAGTAGTGTTTATTCTGCCGCCTTTAATGACAGCCGTCTGGCTGGCGCAGCGGCATCAATCCCCTGGTCCCGTTTTCTTTTTCCAAAGTCGCCCCGGAGTTCGCAATCAGCCATTTGAAATCTGCAAACTGCGCACGATGCATGTGAACAACCCTGATAATAATAAGCTTCCATCGTCCAAGGATGATCCACGCATCTACCCAGTCGGCAGTTTTTTGCGCAAAACCAGCCTGGACGAAATGCCCCAGTTTTGGAATGTCCTTCGAGGGGAGATGAGCGTGGTGGGACCACGTCCGCACTTGACGTGTCAGAACCAGAATTTCCCACATGTCTATCGCAAAGCCTATGTTCGAACATTCGTCAAACCCGGCATCACCGGCTTATCTCAGGTTTCAGGCATGCGAGGCGACCCCAAGGATGCCGAAGGAATCACGCGGCGAATGCAAGCCGACATCGCCTACCTGGAAAACTGGTCTCTCCGAATGGATATGCGGTTGATTCTCAAGACTGCCATGCAAGTGATTTTCCCGCCGAAAACCGCGATATAAGCATTTCACACATCGCGCCTTGTGTTCTTCATTTGTTGATCTATGAATTCCCCGCTTTTTCCCCCCACCCCTGAAAGCCACTCTCAGCCCGGCATTACGGCACTCTCGACTGCCATTCCTCAATCTTCCTATAACCACTATCTGGCCGTGTTACGCCGTAAATGGTGGCTGATTCTCAGCGCGATGCTCCTCACCATCGGAACCGCCGTCGCGTACCTGCAACTGCGGCCTCCTATTTTCCAGTCCGAAGCCATCATGTGGGTCTCCGGCACACTGCAACTCCCAGATGGGGCGCGTTACACCGAAGATCTCCAAACGTTTTTCGGCACGCAGATGGAACTTATCCAAACCGATGCCATCATTGATCGCGCTGTCAAACGACTCAAAGACAAAGACTCAAAGTTTAAATTGTGTGAAGATGGAAATGGCAGACCGATTGTTCCTAAATTAAGGATTGCCCAAGCCCCCAGAAGCGCAGTTTTTGCCTTGGAATGTCGTGACACGAACGGTCCGCTGGCTCAATCCTTCCTGGAGGCGCTGATGGACGAATTCCTTGCCTACAGAGCTGAAGTCCGTGCTACCACCTCTGGCGGCGCTTTGGCCTCCGTTTCTGATCAGGTTTATAAGCAGGAACAGGAGATTAAGAGCGAACAGGAACGTTTGAACGCATTTCAAAGCACCAACAATGTCGCTCTGCTTGAAGCGCAAGTTCGCGATGGCGGCGCTCGTCTCGCTCAGCTAAGGATGCAGCTCGACATGACCAAGCTTGACATCCAGCTTCTCGAAGCCGCTGCTTTGGAACAAACCGCTACAGGCGGCTTCGTAACCAACCTCCTGTCAAATGCGCCCGACCCTCGACGAGCTCTCAATTCCCCGAGCGCTTACAGCGCCTCTTTGCCGGTCGATTTTGTCACCGCCTATCAGCAGCTCAAATCCTTGAAAGTCCAACGCGATCAATTGAGTCTTTACATGAAGGACAAACATCCAAAAATTGTCAAGCTTAACGAAGAAATTGCGCTAGCCGATAAAGTCATTGAATACTTTCGCCAGCAGTCTCTGGAACAACTCAACACCAGCAAGCAAGCCCTTGTCATTCGCATTCAGAGTTTGGAGAACGCCATCAAAGATCTCGAAGCCTGTGTGGCGGAAGCCAATTTGCGCTATGCTGATTATGATAGGATCAAAGCCAACATCCAGCGTCTGCAAGGCTTTGAAGACCGTCTTTTGACATTGCTGCAAGGGGTCGATATCAATCGCAATGTGAGCGGGGAAAATGTCACCATCCTGGAACACGCCAGTCCTCCCGTGCAGCAAGCCCCGTTGCTGGCTCTTTCCGCCATACTCATGCTCGGATGCATGATCAGTGTCGGCTCGGTCATGCTCTCAGCCGCGCGTGATGACCGGTTTGATTCCCTCGATGCGGTTCGGCACTATTTCCCGCAAGAAATCGTCGGCCAAATCCCTGAGATTGAAATCAAGAAACACGACAAACAATCCACCTTGATTATTCCCAATGACACACGCCATGTTCTAACCGAATCCTGCCGCAACCTTCGCTCATCCCTTCTCTATTGGCCCTTGGAAAACGGAACACTGAAGAGTTTGTTAGTCACCAGTGCCACGCCCGACGAAGGAAAATCCACCGTTGCGGCCAGCTTGGCTCGAATTCTGGCCATGGGCGGCGCTCGAGTGCTCCTGGTCGATGGCGATCTGCGCTGTGGCTCCCTGCACGAGTTGCTTGAAGTCAGCGTGGAACCTGGTTTGACGGAGCTCTTGGCGCAGGGAGGTGACCCGAAACGGTTCATCATTCCCACTGACCTACAATGCCTCTCTTTTATCCCGCGTGGCCATTGCATCCCTGACAGTGCGGATCTCTTCCTGCGGCAATCGTTTACCGATCTTCTGGCTTTTGGAAAGGCCGAATACGACCATTTCATAATGGACTGTGTCTCAGTGTTTGCTGCGGATGACGCGGTAACGATCGCTCCCAAACTGGACGGGGTATTGTTCGTCACCCGCAGCGGTTCCAGCAGAGTTGGTATTGTCCGTCGGGCACTCGAATTGCTCTACCAGCGCCAAAGCAAGGTGCTTGGTCTCGTATTCAATCGGGCGAACCCATCCGCCGGATCTTATCACTATTACAAATACGCCAAGTATCACAAACCCGCCACGTCCACACAATTTAACAGAATTTAACAGAATGCATTCAAAGGTTGAATTAATTGATGGTCTGGATGACGGAATCCTTGCTCGCCGCGTTGCCGTGGACTGGCTTGATGAAATAGAGAAAGCCGACCACAACTCCATCGAATACAGGGTAGCCCTGTCCGGTGGCCGAAGCGCCGAACGATTCTTTTCCGCAGTTTCCGAACTGGCGCGGTTGCGCTCCGTTTCTTTCGATAAAGTGCGCTTCTTCTGGTCCGACGAACGATGCGTCCCCCCCACCGATGCTGAGAGCAATTTTGCTCTGGCTAATCGACTCTTGCTGCAACCCTTGGGCATCCGAGCGGACCATATTCATAGGTTGAAGGGAGAGATCGACCCTTGCGAAGCTGCCGAGCAGGCAGAAGTCGAGTTACGGCGAATTTCCCCAAGTCGGTCAGTCGGATTGCCCCTGCTTGATCTGGTATTCCTCGGTCTTGGCGAAGACGGCCACATCGCTTCACTCTTCCCGCAAGCCCAGAGGGAAGTGGTGGAGAGCCGTGCTTTTTTTCTCCCAATCGTTGGACCAAAACCGCCGCCGAATCGAATTACCATGACATACGCAGCGATTGCCGCCGCATCCCGCGTTTGGGTTTTGGCCTCCGGCGTTGGCAAGGATGAGGCGCTGACCGCATCCTTATCATCCGAGACACGAACCCCCTTGGGACATTTGCTTCGGCTGCGATCCTCCACCCGAATTTACACGACTTGGACATCGCGATAGGAGCGCAGTGAATATGGAGAATGAAATGCGGATTGGAATAGGACCCACAAGTTTTGCACAGGAAGATAAAACGCCCTTGCAACTCCTTGAAGCTGCAGGAGTGATCGTTGTTCCCAATCCGGTCGGTCGCCGTTTGACCCAGGAAGAGACCATCGCCTTTCTTACCGGCGAGAAATTGGATGGCTTGCTCGCTGGTTTGGAACCGCTCAATCGCGCAGTCTTAAAATCAGCCGCAGGCCGACTGAAAGCAATCGCGCGAGTCGGAACAGGTACTACGAATGTGGATGTAGCCGTGTGTCGGGAGATGGGGATCAAGTTCAGCTTTACTCCCGCGGGTCCAACCGAGGCGGTGGCAGAAATGACACTGGCCGCTCTGTTGTGCCTGGCACGGAATCTTGAGCCGATGAACAGGGCAATGCACCAGGGAGAATGGGCCAAATCTATCAGCCGCAGCCTTGGAGAATTGACGGTCTTGATTGTCGGATTCGGGCGCATTGGCCGACACGTTGCGCGACAACTGACCTCAATGGGCTGCCAAATCATTGTGTGCGATCCTTTGCTGCCTGCAGAGGCTGAGTGCGAGTTTGCCAGGACTACTCTGGTCGAAGGATTATCTCAGGCCGATGTGATTACACTCCACGCCAGTGGAGATAAGACGATCTTGGGCGAGGCCGAATTCCAAGCGGCCAAACAGGGATTGATTTTACTGAACTCCGCGCGCGGAGAATTGGTGGACGAGACGGCTCTAATTCGCGCGCTTCAATCTGGCCAGGTGGCCAAAGCTTGGTTCGACGCCTTCTGGCACGAGCCCTATAAGGGACCGCTCCTGCAATTTGACCAGGTTCTTTTAACCCCGCATACGGGGACCTACACGCGGCTTTGTCGCCTGAAAATGGAAACAGAAGCGGTTCAGAATATGTTGCGTGATTTGGGACTGCCATCATAACACACGAACCAGCGAATTATTACATGAACCTAGCCATGATTCCAGCGCGCATGGGCAGCCAGCGCCTCAAACAGAAAAACTTGCGAGAACTCAACGGGATCCCTCTGATTACTCGCGCTATTCGCAAGTGCAAAGAGGCTGGAGCATTTGACGAGATTTGGGTTAATTCTGAGCACCCGTCTTTTGGTGAGATAGCTCGGAGTGAAGGCGTTCTTTTTCATCAGCGCCCCGAGCATCTGGGGAATAATCAAGCCACAAGCGAGCAGTTCGTCGCGGAGTTCTTAATGGCACATGAATGTGAATTCTTATTTCAGGTTCACAGTATCGCGCCTCTTTTGACGGCCAATCAGGTGAGCGATTTTGTCAGGGCCATGCAGAATAGTGATTTTGATGTTCTCCTGAGCTTTGAACCGATTCAGATCGAGTGCGCCTGCGATGGAAAGCCGCTCAATTTCACATTCTCAGAAAAGACCAATTCCCAAGAATTACGCCCCATTCAGAGAATTACTTGGAGCATTACGGGGTGGCGTCGAAGTTCGTATCTTGCCGCCATATCGATCGGGAAGTGCGCAACCTACAGTGGAAAGGTCGGATTCCACCCTGTGGATTATATGGCGGCACATGTAATCAAAACCGAGGAGGACTTGGCGTTGGCCGAGGCAATGCTGGGTTGTCAGCATGACGTCCCTCTCAATTTGCTCTAAACCAACAAGAACCATATCTCCAGCATGATTCGTTGCGCCATTATAGGTTTTGGAAAAATGGGGCGAACCCGCGAGCGGGCAATTGCCGCTTCGGGCAAGGCAAAAGTTGTTTTGGTGCATGATCCGTTTGTCACGGAATTCCAAGGATATCCAATCGCTGAAACCCCCGAGGCAATCCTGTCCAATCCCCAGGTGGATGCCGTGTTTATCTGCGCCCCGAACTATCAGAACAAGCCATTAACCATCGCGGCTCTAAAGGCGGACAAACATGTTTTTTGTGAGAAGCCGCCAGCATTTACGGCCAGGCAAGTGGAGGAGATACAGGCCGTGGAAATCGCATCCGGCAAAAAACTGATGTATGGGTTCAATCACCGCCACCACGGCAGCATCCGCGCAATGAAAACGCTGGCGGATTCGGGCCAGTATGGGCGTATCCTGTGGATGAGGGGCCGTTATGGCAAGAGCGTGGACCACACATATTTTGAAACCTGGAGGGCCAAGAACGAGATGGCAGGAGGGGGGATTTTATTGGATCAGGGCATTCACATGCTGGATTTGTTCTTGTTGTTGGCAGGAGATTTTGACCAAGTCCAGGCTATCGTATCGAGCCTCTATTGGAATCTCCCTGGGATTGAGGACAATGTTTTTGCCAATTTCCGCAACAGCAAGACGGGAACAGCAGCCTCACTGCATAGCACGATGACGCAGTGGCGGCACTTGTTCTCTCTGGAAGTCTTTCTACAGCAAGGTTACATGGTGCTCAATGGAATCAAGACGCAATCCGGATCTTACGGGGACGAGATTTTATCGGTGGCCAAGAACAGATCAATCGCTCCGGCGGCAACTTGGGATGCTGAGGATACCATCAAGTTCAGCTTGGATAATTCGTGGAGCGATGAAACAAATTATTTCCTGGATGCCGTGCTGCTTAATCGACCCATTGAGTCGGGCAATTCGAATGACGCTCTCAAGGTGATGCGACTCATCGATGCAGTGTACCAGACCGGGCATCACCAAAATGGGCAACTTTACAACCGTCTTCAGGGAGAGGCGCTTGGTTCGCTGAAATGAATCAAGGAATGGGTGCTGTGAAGTCGCTCAATCGTGGGGCAGACCTCTGGTCTGCCGGTTCCAGGAGCCTCTGGCTCCGTGGACACCAGCCAGATATAACACCCCTCTGTCAACAAACAAGTTCATGACGGAAAATCGCAGCAATTTTCATTTTGAGCAAGGAAGGGGAAAAACGCTGATCTGCCTGCGCACGAAGTTTTCGACTCTCTTGCGGAGCCAGAGGCACCGCAACTGGCAGGCCAGAGGCCTACCCCACATAATGAGAACTGCTGGGAAAATCGGAGCATCCCCCAAGTGATTGCGTCGGCGCATTTGCCTTTTCCACTTGCGAGGGTTTGGGCTGTTACAGAGCGGGCTTGGAATTCCCCCACGCTAACCACATGGGCAAATTCTGGAGTCAAGGCACTGGGTTTCTTTGTCATTCTGCCGTTATTATTCCGACGATTTGAAACAGCCGATTTGGCTCTCTGGTTTGCGTTCACCAGCGTGCTGGGTTTGCAGATGATGGCGGCATTGGGCTGCGAGCCTTCTTTTTCCCGGTTGTATGCGTATGCTCTTGGAGGGCTGCGCCCCGAGGAAATGAAGGATTTGCGGAACATTCCACCCCTGCGTCTGGGCGCGACTCCCAATTATGCCGCCATCGATGAGTTACGCGCGACGATGCGGCGTATTATGCTCTGGCTAACCTTGATTGGATTTGGAATCACTGCTGTGGCTGGAACAGTCATAATCTCCCCCTCGCTGGCACGAGCCAGCAACTCATCTCACGCGTGGATAGCATGGGGAGTCATTGCCACGACGGCTTCCGTTTCGCTCTGGGGCACATGTTACACCGCTTTTCTTCAGGGAACGAACCACATTCCGTTGCTCAAGCGATGGGAGATGTTGTCCAGCATAGGGGGAATCGTCACGAGTTTTATAGTAGTTCACAGAGGTGGAGGACTATTAGCGTTGGTGGTCTCAACGCAAACATGGGCCCTTTTCAATGTTTCTCGCAATGCTCTGCTGTGCAGGAGAGTGATGGCCCGTTTTTCCGACTTCCGAAGGTCGCAGCCCAGGTTTAGCAAAGTCGTGTTTGAAGCTTGTTGGCCCAGTGTCTGGCAGATGGGTTTGACCCAACTTGCATCACAAGGGCTGATTCAAACGACAAGCTTGGTTGTCAGCCAGTTGGGCTCGGCTGTCGAGTCCGCAAGCTTTCTGTTTGTGATGCGATTGATTCAGTTTCTGCAACTGTTTGCCACAGTGCCTTTTACAACCAAACTGCCCACGTTGGCAAAATTGCGCGCCGAGGGACGCTTGGATGAAATGTTGGTTGCGGCGAAGCGTGGCATGCAGATAACACTTTGGTGCATTCTTGCGGTGGTGATTATGGTTGACTTGCTTGGAAACCCGATTCTGGAGAGGCTGCGGCACGATTCTGTTTCCATCAATTTGACACTCTGGAAGATTCTGACGTTTACAATGCTGGTTGAGCGATGGATTGGCATGCATCAGGCGCTCTATTTATTGACGAATCGTGTCTTGGCATTGAAGGTGATGCTTCCGTATGCTTTTATTTATGCAGTAACATTGATCTCATCGGTGAAATGGGTTGGAACTTTTGCAGTCCCTCTGGCGATGCTTGCCGCTCAACTGACTACGCTTGGATATACTTTAAAGCACTCGTATTCTTCAATCTCCAGCAGGTTCTTGATTTTCGAAAAGCGCGTTGCAATTCCACCGCTTATGCTCTACTCGCTGTACATACTCCTGGCGTTACAGTATGCGCCCCCGTGAATGCAAGCCGTGGCAACTGTTCAGGCATCCTTGCCTGTGCCCTTCTTTCCGGAGAGCGTCAGCGAGACGCTAATTTCAGCCTTCGACCTGAACAATTACTGATAGACAAGTCATTCAAACAAATGCATATCATAAAGCGAGCAGCAGCCCGCCTCCTTCGTCTTCGTTTGCATCAAACTCGATACGGCTATTTGTTGCATTCATTCAACCTTTATCAGCCCAGGACTATGATTGAAGTGGGCGTCTGGCGGGGAGATCGCGCAATTCAGTTTCTGTCACTGGCGCGCAATCTGACGTGGTACGCCGGATTTGATCTGTTTGAGGAAATGGATTCAGAGACTTTTGCGTCTGAGAAAATGGGAGCTTGTCATCCGCAGTCCTACGAACATGTCAAACAAAGGCTGGATACGGCGAGCAATGGAAACTGTCGGATCGACCTGGTGCAAGGTTCAACCCATTCCACTCTGCCTGCCTTTGCGCTAAAGCATGCCGGAACCTTTGATTTTATCTACCTGGACGGAGGACACAGTCTGGAAACAATCGCAAACGACTGGAACTGCTCCAAGCAGTTGATGTCAGACAAAGGACTTGTGGTGTTTGACGACTATTATCTTAACGACACCACGAGAGGAGCAAAGCCGCTAATTGATGCTCTGCTTTCTGACAAGGCATATCGCGTGCGCTTTTTTCCTGTTGTTGAAGACATTATTGATGACCTTCAAATTACAATGGTTACAGTGTCACGGGCGTCTGAAAACCGTAACTATTCAGGTCAGAGGGAGAAATCAGCGTCTCGCTGACGCTCGCCGGAGAGAGGGGCGCAGGCAAGGATGCCTACGCTACGTGAATAGTTACTGAAAACCAATAGACAAAAGCTAATATGCTGCAGCCTAATGCAGATGTTCTTATATCGGCGCTTACAGGTTCCGGGAATTATTCTGGAGGTCGTTACCATGCTTGGATTATGGCTGAGGCGTTGGCAAGCCGAAGCCATAATGTGACTTTCTGGGGTAACCAGTATCCTCTTTACGGGAATGATTTCAAAGATTACGAGGCCCACAAAAGGATCAAGTTTCACGGGAAAAACAGAGCGCCATCTTGGAGCACTTCCTCGAACAACCGAATTGTGATTGTCGTTCCTCATACGGAACGGCCTTTCGGGCGTTACTATGGGGCTCTTTTGGAGGCTGCGCGTTCTAGTGCCCGTGTGGTCTTGCTAAACTTCGAGTCGCCGAACTGGTTTAATTCAATGTCACCCGAGCGCAGACCTGAGATGTTGTGGGATAATTGGCGGCTTGTTGCGCAACACGCGGACGGAATTCTATCAAGTTCCAACGAAGGCGCGCGATTCGCGTCTGATTATTACAATTGTCGCCGCTCAGACTGTCTTCTGGAATACATTCATCCTGCGATTAACAGTAAAGTCGCAGATAGCGCGTCTGAAGGCAGGTCAGAGCAAATTATTGCGATAACTCGTTTTGGGAACGGCAACAAGCACAAGGGAGGATTGGATATATTGCACGCTCTGGGACCATGGATTCGCGGACGCCAGTTATTGCTGATTGTTGGCCGTAACGGCATGGAGCAATCAATCGAGAGCGCATTTGAGAAGAGATGTTACGAATATGGCGGCGAGTTGAGAATTCTTCAGGGCATCTCGGATTATCAAAAATTCACCGAGATCAAACGCTCCCGCCTGATGCTTTTTCTCTCTTATTTTGAGGGGTTTGGCTATCCGCCAGTTGAAGCGATGTACTGTGGAGTTCCGTGTATTGCCTATGATCTTCCAGTTTTGCGGGAACTGGGAGAAACTGGGGTGACGTTTGTCGCTCGCGGTGATGTCAACGCAGTTTCTGCGGCAGCGTCCCGGATCCTGTCAGAGACTTCTCCGTCAACGAACGTAAGGTCTTTCGTAGAACAACAAGTCGGCTTTGAAGCCTACGCAACAAAGCTGGATCGGTTCTTGAAAGAAATCTGTCGCAATGGAAAGTGCCATTATTCAGACAAACTGCATCGCAAATGGTTGTGGCGTTGGAAATTTGAAAACATTGCGGATTATCTCTCAAATCGCTTGCAACTATTCAAGTAGCATAGGCATCCCTGCCTGTGCCCCTATTTCCGGCGAGCGTCAGCGAGCCGCTAATTTCTCCCTCTGACTGAACAGTTACAATCGCTTGCAACTATTCAAGTAGCATAGGCATCCTTGCCTGTGCCCCTATTTCCGGCGAGCGTCAGCGAGCCGCTAATTTCTCCCCCTGACCTGAACAGTTACAATCGATTCAACCAAGTCTCAGGGGGCATCAAGAATCGTTTCTTTCAGTGAACATCCAACTTCTTATACTTCTCAACAGTGCGCTCTTGGGTGCCAGCAACTGTCTGCTTGCTTTCGGAGGCAAGCGGACCGTGTTCTTGTTGATCATTTTCACTTGGATTGTGACTGCGCTGAATAGTGTCACACTTGATTCCATTTTTGACCTGCGCAAAATCTCAAGCAGAGCCCACATGAGACTGCTTTGGATAACCATCATGCTGTTTGCGGCTTACTTCCTGATTCGCCAATTTGGTGAAAACCTGATTGTCACGAAAACGATGGATCCATTACTCAAGTCGGTAATTATTCTGGTCCAAAACTCCTGTTACCTTTGGATGCTTTGTTCGATTCTAATTTGGAGCAAACGTCTGAGTTTTCCAGATGCATTGGTGGTAATGCTCGTTTCAATCGGCGTATTTGCGGGGCTTAATCTTCTAGCCGACCCATTTCTGCCACGGGACTCAAACGAATTTGGAGATAGCCGGTTCGAGGGACTTGTCAGATGGATGCCGCCGATGGCAAGAAGCAATGGACTTTTCTCAGTAATGTGCGTGGTTTGTGCCGGAACGAGCATAAATTTGCTCGTCCGCTGGAAATGTTCAACCCTGTGCTGGTTTCTGAGGGTTTTAGTCTTTATTTCGACGATGCTCGCCCTTATTGCCGCATTTCGCTGCCAGTTTCGCGCACAGTTGATCACCATAACAGTCGCCTGTTTTCTCGCATTTGTCCCGAGCTTGAGCACTCTACGGCTGTTACTGATACTCGCTTTCGGCTGCATGTTGGCATTCCCAGCTCTTTTTGCCAACAAGGTTGGCATTCGCTTTGTTGAATCTCTGCCAATAGATCAGGCGCTTGAGATGATCGGGTCAAAATCAAATAACTCGGCAACGTTGAGCGGACGCACTGAAATTTACTCCTATGGCTGGCAAAGGCTGGCGACTCCGGAGGTTTTCTTGATTGGTGAGGGACCTGTGCTCAGAAATGCGCTGAAAGGAGTTCGAGACAATGCTGAGTTGAGATCAACAATCGACTACAGGTTGCCATACCATTCGAGTTGTATTGATACGCTTGTTCAGCACGGCGCACTGATCGGCGCCTTTGTCTTGCTGATGTTGCTGTTTCTTGGGTTGCAGATAACCAAGCCAATTATTTCTAACAATCTAATGGACACTAAACAAGTTATGGTTCCATCTGTAATGCTAATCCTATTTTTCACAGTGAGTATTATGGACGGTGGACTGGCGGCATTTGAAAGCTTGTTTTTTGCAATTGTCTCGGGTTTCGCCGCTTTATGCTGGCGGGAGCGTTTGGAGTTTCAAACCGTAAAGTTTCCAAGCAATGCCAATTCACATGCGCGGCATTTCTCCCCCATTCTTACGCGGTCATGGATTGTTTCCACCAGACCGTCCTCCAATAACAGGTAGCATAGGCATCCTTGCCTGTGCCCCTCTTTTCGGCGAGCGTCAGCGAGACGCTAATTCCTCCCTCTGACCTTAACTGTTACCGTATCCGGTAAATTTAGATCAACAGGTAGCATAGGCATCCTTGCCTGTGCCCCTTTTTCCGGAGAGCGCCAGCGAGACGCTAATTTCTTCCTCCAACCTGAGCAATTACACTTGGAGATCACACTCAGGTAACATAAGAATCTTTTCATGATAAGGCATCGTTTTGTATTTTCTGTCACTGTTTTCTTGTTGCTCACAAATTGTGTCCTGTTTTCAAAACAGACAATAACTCAGGTGCAAGAGGTGGCAGCGCCTTCAGTAATTCTGCCTGGAACATTCAAGCCGAGCGATGTCTGCTTTAGAAGCGGTAATCACCCTACAGACTCCAACGATCCATTGGATTCAATCGCCACCGCAAAAGCCTTCCATGCGACGCGATTTGTTTGGTGTTACCTATGGGGTTACAACCTGGAGACCAACTATCTTAATAAGGTGAAGCAGTTGGGATGCAGCTTCCAAGGGTCGCTTAATTCATATACATGGGATTCTCCTGGTAAATGGACTACCACAAATGGGCGAATTCTCGATCTAAACGGAGTGGGTGTCACAGCTCAATGGATGCGTTCCTGGGCCAAGCCCACCTTTGGCGCTTGGGGATGTGTCAATAGCGCGGCGTGGCGGCAAAGCGTTCTGGAGGCAGCCAAATCACTCTTCGCTTTGGGAGTGGATTCGCTTCAATTTGACGATGCGCTCTGCAACGCGTCACTTGTGCAATTCGGAGGATGTTTCTGCACGAATTGCATGACAGGATTTCGGGCTTACCTTCAAACCAATCTATCTTCCATAGGACTATTAAAGATGGGCATCACCAACATTGAGACTTTCGATTACGGAGCGTATTTACGCAGCGTTAACGCGCCAGCAGGCGATGGCTTTGGCAAGTATTCGGATGCTATAAAACCTGCTTTTACCGATTTTCAGACAAAATCAGCCATTAATTTTCAGGCTTGGCTCAGGAGCGCGCTGCCGGTTTGTGCTGGACGCCAGGTAGTTGTATCCGCAAACAATTGGGATGGGGCTTGGACACCTCCATACGACCTGTTTGATTGGGGCGTTGCGGAATTGCCTGAAACCAGCGCCATGCCTTGGAAGATTATTTCTCGCCTCCAAGAGGCCGCTAAACGTGGGAAAAAGCAGATATTTACCTTGGTTTCTACAAATGTGGCTTTAACGCGGAAGGTCATTGCCACGACTTATTCGTATGGGAGTCCGCTGATTGTGCCTTGGGATGTAAACGTCCTTACCGCAAACCGATACTTCGGCAGTGTTGCCGATTACGGGGATATCTATTCATTCGTTCGGGATAAAGCTTCATTGCTGGATGGCTATGAAGATGCTGCTTACGTAGCGCAAGGGTTGACAGACCCACGATATACCAACCGACCTCCGGTTATAATACTGGACAACACGAATTGCTGCGCGTTTACGCGAGCCATTCCTGGAAACGCTGCCGCGCCGGTGGTGGTGCATTTAGTCGATTGGTCGGTTTCTCCAATCGGGTTTAAGCTCAAAGTGGACAAAGCGCGATTTTCAATAAATCCAATCAGGCCCGTGCTATATCGTCCCGGGGAGGCTTTGCTCAAGATGCGCCCTGTAGATGATGGAACAAATCTGACCATTTCCATACCAGCCTTAAATCCTTGGGGCATTTTGGTGTTGAATCAGGGGCTGATTCCACCAACTGGATTCAAAGTATTCGGCAATCCACATCCATAACGTAACTTTAGGGCAGAGGGAGGAATTAGCGTCTCGCTGACGCTCGCCGGAAAGAGGGGCACAGGCAAGGATGCCCGTGCTACTTGAATAGTTACTCCATAACAGAAATGCTTCATTTTCGTCAGTGGTTCTCCTGCCAGAACATGGAGAAGTGGTGTGTATTGTTAAATCCGATCCGTTTGGCTGCCTCGATGATGGCCGACTGGGGTATGCCGTTGAATAGAGCACATGGGGAGTTACTCACTTATCGTAACCGACACAAGGACGGGATTGGGTTTCTCATCGGCAACGGTCCGAGTGTGCGGATTGAGGATCTGAACCAAATCACAGGGTGTCCGACTTTCTGCTGTAACCGGTTCTATCTCGCTTACCCCATGATGAAGTTTCGTCCCGATTATTTGATCAGCGGCGACAAACAAATGATAGCGGACTTTGGTCGAGAAATGCTTCAAAAAGCAGATTGTCCGGTGTGGTTTTGCTCTTTCAAGAACCCCAACTTGGATGGAAATTATTCATGGGTCCGATCTTTTGGAAGACGAAAGTTTCGGTTTCGGGACAATTTGTGCGACCATATTGAACCGGGAGGCGCCACGCTGGTTGCCGCAGTGCAGATTGGCTATTGGATGGGGATTCGGCGCTTCTTTTTGTACGGGGTGGACCACAGTTTCACGTTTCAGAATGCCCCCAAAACAAATAATGTTTACCAAAGCGCGAAAGGCGACGGTAATCACTTTATCAAGAACTATCGTTCGGGGAAGCCATGGTGTCCGCCCACAAAAGAGGATATCGAGAAAGGATTCAGAGGATCTGACGCTTTTCTGCGCAGTCGAGGCGGGTGGATCAAGAACGCCACGCGAGGAGGGGAGTTGGAGGTCTTGCAACGAGTGAGTTTCGAGGAAGCGTTAGAGGCATCAAGATGAACATGACAGCGCAAACAAGTGGCATTAGTGATCTTCGTAGTGGGAAGACTGAAGGATCACAAAGCGGCCAGAAGTTGGAGCAACAAACCGTGATGCTGGTTTCATTGTTCCCGACGCATCCAGCAATTCGAGGGAGAAGAATCAGACTTCTGCAATTAGCCAAAGCGTTGCGCAGGCTAAAATACAGGGTGGTGTTGGTTTACCAGGATTTTGATCGTGGAGATCTTCGAGCGATGCGGCGCTTTTGGGGTGATGCATTGTATTTCAAGACTTACAAATCGACCAATTTACTGTGGCAAGCCAGGCAGTTCTGCCGCCGATTGCAGGCGCATTCACCTTCAATCCGAAAGTGGACGAACCGATTGCTAAAATCAATTCACATGGCCGAACCTGATGGTCTTGGCGTTGGCAGAACAATAGCATTGGATGAGTGGTATGACGGTCAGATGACGAGTTTCTTGAAATCTGTATGCGAGAAGGAGAATCCATCGGCTGTCATTTGTCTGGACGTTTTTATGTCCAAGAGCTTTGACGCCGTTCCGAACCATGTATTGCGCATTCTGGATGCGAATGACGTTTACTCCATTGGCCGAAAACCCGAAGAATTGGCAATGCGCCGAAATTGGGTGAACCTGAGCGTAGGCGATGAAATCCGGGGTTATCGCCGCGCTGACTTAATATGGGCGATTCAGGACACGGAATGCGCAACGATTCGTCGCGAAGTCTCTGATGTGGAGGTCGTAACGGTGGGACATATTGTGGATTTGGTTCAACCTCATCACGCCAGCACACTCAAGTCCAAGACCATCGCTCTGGTCGCCTCGAAACATAAGTGGAATGTTCATGGACTTCAATGGTTTGCCGAGAGCGTTTATCCGCGCATGCGGGAGTGGTTGCTTCCCGAGAACGTATTAGTGGCGGGCAATATCGCGGATGTTCTTGCGGGGAAATTGCCGTTTCAGTTTCTTGGATGCGTAGAAAATTTGACAGGGCTCTACAAAAATACGCGGGTCGTTATTTCTCCGATCTTGGGTGGAACGGGCCTGAAGATCAAGAATATCGAGCCAATGGGGCACGGAAAAGCGGTGGTTACCACTCGATTCGCGGCATCGGGTCTTGAGGATGGTGAGAATCTTGCCTACCTCCCAGCGGATGATCCCGCCGAGTTTGCGCAAATGGTAAGGCGCCTGATGGAGGATGACCTGGAGTGCCTGCGTGTTTCCAAGGCTGCCTACGCCTATGCCCAGCGATGGAATGATCGGGTAATGGGTTCGTTGGCGCATTCTTTACGACCATTGCGCGCCAGCAATGCTCATTATGTGGGGTAGACCTCTGGTCTGCCGGTTGCGGTGCCTCTGGCTCCGCAGGGAGTCGAAAACTTCATATGCGGGCAGATCAGCGTTTTCTTCTTCCTTCATCAAAATGAGAATTGCTGATTGCTCGCCGTTTCCTGAGCATTATGGCAACTACGTAGCATAGGCATCCTTGCCTGTGCCCTTCTTTCCGGCGAGCGTCAGCGAGACGCTAAGGGAGTTGGAACTTAAAAAAGTACCAGCGATTTGGCCAAAAAGGTGTAGAATAGGAAGAGGAGTTAAATTTTATGTCCTTGAATATTCCTTCTTTAGACATCGTCAAAGTGAT
>CAIUEN010000528.1 GCA_903898185.1 uncultured Verrucomicrobiales bacterium | reverse complement strand
CCCAACGGATCGCCAAAGACGGCACTGTTGTGGATGTTTCGGTAATTTCGACTGCGCTGGTTAATGAGAGCGGCAAGGCATATGCGATTGCGACAACCGAACGGGCGAAAGAAGGGAAGGAATATCCAATATCCAACAAGGAATGTCCAATTTCCAAGGGGGAAGAGGAAACAAGGAAGGGAAAGGGATGAATATCCATAGCCAACAAGGAATTTCCAATGATGAAGGAAAAACAGTTTGATTTACAGTTCGATTCTTCCTTGGAAATTGGACATTCCTTGTTGGATATTGGATATTCATCCCCATCCTTCCCATCCTTCCCATTTCCACTCATATGAAAACCAAAGACACTCACCCCACTGACGCCGCCGAACTGCGCAAGCAGGCCGAAGCTATGGCGTGTGAAAATGCGGCGCAGTCGCCGGAGCAGCTCGCGCCCTTGTCGGCTGAAGCCATAAAGCAGACGCTCCACGAGCTGCGTGTGCATCAGATTGAGCTGGAACTGCAGAACGAGGAGCTGCGTCGGGCACATGTGGAATTGGACGCCACACGGGCGCGCTATTTCGACCTCTACGATCTGGCACCGGTGGGCTATGTCACCATCAGCGAAAACGGGCTGATTCTGGAGGCCAATCTCATGGCAGCATCCCTTCTGGGTGTCGGACGTGCCGCATTGACACAGCAATCGGTCTCGCAGTTTATCCTCAAAGAGGATCAGGACATCTACTACCTGCACTGCAAACAGCTCTTTGAAACGGAAACGCCACAGGCATGCGAATTGAGGATGGTGAAAAAGGATGGAGCGGTATTCTGGGCGCGGATGGAAGCGACCATGGCGAGGAAGTCCGACGACACGCCCGTATGCCGCGCCGTAATAAGCGACATCACCGAGCGCAAGCGGACCGAGGCCACCGTGCAAGAAGCCACCCGCACTAGCGAAGTGTTGCGCCAATGCGTCGTGGCGATGAACGCTTGCCCCGATTTCGATTCAGCCCTGGTCTGCCTTGTGAAACAGGTAATCGATTTTGGACACATGGATTGGGCGGCGCTTTATCTCATTGAGGGTCAAGACGCCGTCCTGCGACATCAGGCAGGTTTGGATCCAGAATTTGCGCAGCAAGTGGCTCGCCGTCCCCTAAGCACGGGCTACATGAAAGCCGCTCTGGGAAATCCTCAGCAGATAATCAACG
This sequence comes from uncultured Verrucomicrobiales bacterium, assembly GCA_903898185.1. Classification (GTDB taxonomy): domain Bacteria; phylum Verrucomicrobiota; class Verrucomicrobiia; order Limisphaerales; family Palsa-1400; genus CAIUEN01. The sequence goes on along the minus strand of CAIUEN010000528.1, from coordinate 416 downwards.
TCATTGATCGGTTCACGGAACAGAATCAATTGGGCGAAGCCCACAGGCTTCGCCACGTCTATTGCATCGCTTTGATGGCTGGTGAGCAACCGTTTGGATTTCTGAACGTGGTTTCCCGTTGCGTTGAACCACCCAATGCGTCAGATATTGAACTCATCCGCATTCTGGCTCTGGAAACCGGCTCAGCATTCTTGCGCCTTAGGGTTGAAGAACGTCTCATGCGTGTTAATGCCGAGCAGCGCATCATCTTGGATACAACGCCAATGGGCATTATTCATGTTAAAGATCGGAAGGTTCAGTGGGCCAATCCGGCTTTTAGCCGCATCCTGGGTTACACGGATGAAGAAAGTGTCGGCTTGGACACCGCCTCATTTTATGCGAACAGAGAGGAATATGAACGGGTGGGCGTGGCTGGT
>CAIUEN010000527.1 GCA_903898185.1 uncultured Verrucomicrobiales bacterium | reverse complement strand
TCAAAATAAGCCTTTCATTTCTATTTGATACGACATGAATAATGCATGACCTTTCCAGAGCAAAAACCCGACCAAATCAACACCCTAAACCCACTTCAACATCATCAATTCTGCCTGCTGTTTTGCTCTTCCTACTATATCGCACAATTTCGCGAACTCCTTTGCTGCACTGGAACTGAACTCGGGTTGGAACGTTTTTTCACTTCATTATTGGACATTCCTTGTTCGATATTGGATATTCAATCCCAGTCATGCGCAAGCCCGGAAGGCAGAAATCTTCCATTGATTGGATATTCTTGTTACCTGCCTGCTTGAAATTACATCCCAAGCATTGACACTGCGCGTGGTCTCTCGATAATCGGCAGGTAGAACGCTGTTTTGTTGCTTTGAATTGTGATTTTTCGCGCGCGCCAGTTTGAATTTGTTTTTCCCAGGCCGGCTTTGGTGATGGGGATTGTGAATGTAACTCCGGATTCGTTTTCGGACGGAGGTCGCTATTTGAGCCACGAGGCGGCGGTTGTTCACGGATTGGAGTTGGCGGCTCAAGGCGCGGACATTATCGATGTGGGCGGAGAATCGACCCGTCCCCGTGCCACACCGGTGAGCGAAGTCGAGGAGTTGGAGCGTGTCATTCCCGTTATTGAGCAGTTGGTTGTGCAAACCAAAGCAGCCATCTCGATCGACACCATGAAACCGGCGGTGGCGCGGGCAGCGGTTGCCGCAGGCGCGAGTATTATCAACGACGTCGCTTCATGCCGCTGCGACCCGGAAATGGCGCGATTGGCAGCCGAAAGCGGGGCGGGCTACGTTCTCATGCACATGAAGGGCGCACCGCGCGACATGCAGAACAACCCCAATTACGAGGATGTCATCCGCGAGGTGAACGAGTTTTTCAGCGAGCATTTGAATGAGTTGGAGGCATTGGGCGTCCATTCCGATCAGATCGTCATTGATGTCGGGATTGGGTTTGGAAAGAGCTTGGAACATAATTTGCAGTTGCTTGCCGGGCTTGAGCAATTTACAAAATGGAGGCGTCCAATTTTGCTTGGAGCGTCTCGAAAATCCTTTATCGGACTGTTGTTGGGATCGGCTGTGGATAATCGATTGGCCGCATCGCTTGCGTGCGCTTGCTGGGCGGCGCAGAAGGGCGCACAAATTATGCGAACTCACGACGTTGCCGCCACTTGGCAGGCACTGAGAATGACTGAGGCGCTGATGAACCGTGAATGTTGAGAAGGAGAAATTATTAGCGTCTCGCTGACGCTCGACGGAAAAAGGGGCACAGGCAGGGATGCCTATGCTACCTGAATAGTTAAACCAAAGATAGAATGCCGCATTATCTGCAAATCTTGATTGATGGTTGGAGGCCGGTCTTGGAGGGAGGCTGGCGTCCGGCTCTGGAAATTCTGATTCTGGGTGTCGGAATTTACTTTGCCATCAAGTTCATTCGCGGAACCCGGGGAGCACCGGTGGTTTATGGCTTCGTGGTTTTGATTTTGACGCTCTCGATTGTGGCTGGGGCGTTGCGACTTGATGTCCTGCGGTGGCTGTTGCAGTCATTTGTCGCGTTTGCCTCGGTGGCGGTCTTGATCATTTTCCAGCCTGAACTGCGAAGGATATTGGCCGAGTTGGGGACGCATCCGCTTTTTTACGCCAGTCGTGAGCAGCGGGAGAACATTGAGGTGATTGTCAGGACAGTTGAGCGGCTTTCTGAAGTGCGAATCGGCGCTCTCATTGCCATTGAACAATCAATCCGGCTTGAGGAGGCTGTCGAAGGCGGCATCCAGGTGGATTGCAATGCCACGCCGGAAATGCTCGAAACGATTTTTTTTCCGAACAACGCCATTCATGATGGCGGAGTTATCATCAAGGGAGATCGGATTGTTTACGCGGCCTGTATTTTTCCACTGACACAACGGACGGATCTGATGGCATCACTGGGCACCCGGCATCGCGCGGCAATCGGCTTGAGCGAGGAGACCGACGCGGTGGTGGTGGTGGTATCCGAGGAAACCCGGTCGATTTCGCACGCGTTCAAAGGGCAGTTGGTGCGCGGCGTGAGCCTTGAGCAACTGCGGGCGTTCTTGACACTGGTCTTGGTGCAGCGGGACAGGCCGGGATCAAGGGGCTGGCTGCGCGCGTTTTCGCGGGAACTCACACGACTGCGGGCGGCTGCAATGAAAATCGAATCCTGATAACCCATGCCTTTGCGCCAAATCATCATGCACAATTTCTGGCTCAAGCTGGTGTCGCTCGGCTTGGCATCGCTGATCTGGCTCGGAGTGCGCTACCAGATTCAAAGCGACTATGGCGTCAACCAACCGCGCAGCAGTCGTCCGGTTTTCAGAAAGACCGTAAAAGTTCGTGTTTCCACCATTATCAAACCCGGTGATGGGCGGGCATATCGAGTCTCCCCATCCGACGTCATGGTTGTATTGCTGGCAGAAGAATCGGTATTAAGCAGGGTATTTCCTACTGACGTGATGGTTTACGTTGATTTGACTGATTTTAATCCCCGCAAACCGACGATGGAACTGCACTCACACGCCCGATCTGACGTGATTGTCGGCGATATCCAGCCCGCAAATGTAACCGTGGAACAGATTTCCCCATAACCAACTGACTTGAACAATTCATGAATAAGAAAAAGAAACTCTTTGGCACGGATGGTGTCCGCGGCATTGCGAACATTGAACCTGTGACGGCTGAAACCGCTTTGAAACTGGGCCGCGCATCGGCGCACGTTTTCAAGAATCTCCAAGCCCAGGCTCGCGGCCGGGGCAAGCATCGCATCGTCATTGGCAAGGACACCCGGCTGTCCGGCTACATGCTCGAAAACGCCATATCCTCCGGGGTGTTGTCCATGGGAGTTGATGTTCTTTTCATTGGGCCGCTGCCCACCCCGGGTGTGGCCTACGTCACTCGCAGTTTGCGCGCCGACGCCGGGATTGTCATCACCGCCTCACACAATCCCTACCAGGACAATGGAATCAAATTTTTCCACGCGGACGGCTACAAGCTGGACGACGAAATCGAAGCCGAGATCGAACGATTGGTCTTCAGCGGCGAGATTGAGACCATCCGGCCTACAGCCGGGGAAATTGGCAAGGCAGTCCGCATTGATGACGCCCTTGGGCGCTACATCGAATACGCAAAAAGCTCTTTCCCTCGCAATCTGACATTGGAAGGACTGAAAATCGTGGTCGATTGCGCGCATGGCTCCGCCTACAAGTCCACGCCAAGCGTGCTGCACGAATTGGGCGCTGAGGTCATCGTGTATGGCAATCAGCCCGATGGCACCAACATCAACAAAGAGTGCGGCTCGCTCTACCCGGAAGAACTCTGCCGGATGGTTTGCGAACATTCCTCCCACATCGGCATTGCGCACGATGGCGATGCGGATCGCGTGCAGCTTTGTGATGAGAACGGAACTCTCATCGACGGCGACGACATCATGGCGTTGATTGCGCTTGAGCGCTTGAGCTGCGGTGCGCTGCCCAAGAAAACGCTTGTCACCACCGTGATGAGCAATGCCGGGTTGGATGTGGCGATCATCGCGGCGGGCGGGCGCGTCATCCGCACGGCGGTGGGCGACCAGAATGTGCTGGCTGCGATGCTGGAGGAGGATCTGGCGGTCGGCGGCGAGCAGAGCGGCCATATTATTTTGCGCGATTTCAGCACCACGGGGGATGGATTGATTGCCGCGCTTCAAGTCCTGCGCATCATGAAAGCCCAAGATAAGCCGCTTTCGCAATTGACGCGCGGATGGGCTCGTTTTCCGCAAAAACTGATCAATCTCAAGGTCAAAGAAAAAAGGCCGTGGGAGCAGATTGGCGAGATTGCCGATCTGGTGAAGCAAGCTGAAACCGAACTGGGGCGCGACGGCGGACGAGTTCTTCTCCGCTACTCGGGCACCGAACCGAAGATCCGTCTTCTTCTGGAAGGCCGGGATGCCAGCGTGCTGGATGATTGGAGCGCCAAAATCATGCAGGCAATCCAGCGCCATCTAGTACCGTAATTCGTAAGTTCGTGAATCGGATTGACACTCATTTTACTCAGTAGAATCGACCAATTCATTGCTCACGAACTTGCGCCTTACGTACTAGGATGAGGGATTGGGAATTATGGGCGCCTATAATTCTCATTGCTCTTTTAGGACGCGCCTTGCGTAGCGGCGGGTTGTTCACGGAGTTGGAGGCTCTGTGAACAGTCCAGCAATTCCTATTTTGTCAGGCAGGCAAGACCAATATTCAGTGGAAGATTTCCGCCTCCGCGTTCTCCGCGCCTCCGCGTGAGTGCGCCTGAATATCTGCTTATTCCTCGCCGCTGTGAGCGCCCCGCTGCTCCATCATTGCCTTTCCAAGCGAATTCAGAGTGCTGACGGTCAGGAGTTTTTCAAACTGCGGAAAAACGAACTGTTCTTCGCTTTTGAAGTGCTTGCGAGTTGCCGAGATAGCGCCTTTGAGCAATCGCTTGGCCACTGTCAGGTCGGTCGCGGATTGCGCCTCTTTCAGTCGGACGTCAATTTCAAGGTGCGCCACGCACATCTGCTCGCGCTGGCCGTGGTCTTCAAGAATGTGGTCGAAGGGAACCAGCATAAAATGCTCTTCCCCTTTGCCATGCGCATCGAGCAATCGCTCAAGCATGCTTGCCAGCAGTTTCACTTCGGTCAGATCCTTGACCTGCCGCAGATACTCCGCAACAAAATCCATCGTGATATACAAGAGGCCATGTTCCACCAGCAACGCGTCTGTAATTTTCATCCCTGCAATCATCTCATGAAACGCCACTTTTCTTCAAGAATCATGTGGGGACGGAAGCGGCAATTATCATTTTGAGCAAGGAAGGGGAAAAACGCTGATCTGCCTGCGCACGAAGTTTTCGACTCCTTGCGGAGCCAGAGGCACCGCAACCGGCAGACCAGAGGTCTGCCCCACATAATGAGAATTGCTGGGGGGACGGAAGAAAGATGGCTTGGTCTGCGCGCGGGAATGCTCTATCGTTTAATTGGATTTATGAACGCATTCTCGCTTATCTCGTCCAGTTACCAGAAGAAAGCCGTGTTGCAAGAGGCCGCCGGACAGAAACTTTTCGATCTGCTTGCGATCCGCCGCAATGACAGTGTCATGGACTTGGGATGCGGACCTGGACATTTGACACGCAAAATCAGAGATCTGGCCACCGGCACAGTCTATGGAATCGATCCGTCCGAGACCATGATCGGCAAGGCGCGCCGCAATTGCCAGGCATTGGCGGTGACGTTTCTGACAACGGACGCCGAGTCGTTTGATACCCCGCAGACGTTTGACGCCATTTTCTGCAATTCATCGTTCCATTGGTTTCACGATCCGGCGCGTGCGCTGGCCAATTGCTGCCGGGTGCTGCGCCCCGGCGGACGCATCGCCATCCAAGCGCCCGCCCGCGCCAATTACTGCCCCAATTTCACCAAAGCCACCGAAGCGCTTCTGGCCGATCCACGTACCCGCCACGCCTTCTCACAATTCCGCCCGCCTTGGTTTTTTCTTGAAACGGCGGATGAATACGCGCGGTTGGCGCAGTCGGCTGGCCTGACGCCGCGTCAATGCAACATCGAGGAATCCAACGAGCTCTGTTTGCCGGACAAGGTGATGGCTGTGTTCGAGTCGGGCGCCGCCGCCGGTTACTTGAGCTCCGAGTATTACGAGACGAAGGTGGATTCTGAGTATTTCGACGCAGCGCGTAGAATTATCAGGGCATCCTTCCAAGCGCAGGCCAACGAAAACGGCAATGTGCCGCTGACATTTTCGAGGATTTACATGCTGGCGGAGAAGGCGGTTGAGGGTTGAGAGTTCTGAAAATACGGAAAAGAATATCCAATATGCAGTGGAAGGTTTCTGCCTGAATATCCAATATCGAACAAGGAATGTCCAATAATCAAGGCAGACCAGAGGTCTACCCCACACAAGAGAGCGCACAGAGAAAAACTCATGTTTTAGTTGCAGATTCTTAGAAACGAGCGATCTGAGACCCAATAATTACGTTTTTCTTATAAATTCGCAACTTTTTGGCAACTTGCCCTTCCCATTTTCAATGCTGTTGCTACAATCCGGCGGAAGAACAAGAAACGGCGTGAGAGCCAAACTACTAACTACTAACAGAGTTATGATGCAGAGAGCACTTTTTGGATCGGAAGGGTGTCTATGATTCTTGTCGGTGATATTGGCGGAACATCGACCCGGCTGGCAGCGTTTGAAATCCGCGATTCGCGCCTTATTGTCGCTGCGGAAGAGACTTTTCCAAGCTGTAGATACGACGGTTTGGAGGAAATAGCAGCCGCGTTTGTTGGGCGGCGCAAGCTCGATATTAATTGCGCCTGCTTCGGTATCGCGGGGCCGGTGATCAATGGTTGCGTCAAGACTCCCAACTTGGCGTGGACGGTCGAAGCCGCCGTGCTGGCCAGGACACTGGGGTTGCCAGAGGTCAGCTTGATCAACGACCTCGAAGCCAATGCCTACGGCGTGGCCGCTCTTCAGTCCAACGAATTCTTCGTGCTCAATGCTGGCTCAACTGCCCCAACCGGGAATGTCGCTGTCATCTCCGCCGGAACCGGCCTTGGCGAAGCCGGCTTATATTGGGATGGGGATGAACACCGGCCTTTCGCATGCGAAGGCGGTCACGCCGATTTTGCTCCGCGCACCGACCTTGAGACGGAAATGCTCACATGGCTGCGCGCCAAATTCGGACGCGTGAGTTGCGAACGAGTCCTTTCCGGTCCCGGCTTGGTCAATATTTACCAATTCCTCTGTAGTACCGGCAAGGGAAAGCCGGACGCAAATATTACCGCCGAAATGGCGCGACGCGACCCCTCCGCAGTCATCTCACGCGCGGCCTTGGCTGATTCGGATCCATTGTGCGTTCAGGCGCTCGACCTGTTTGTTGGATTTTACGGGGCTGAAGCCGGCAATCTCGCTCTCAAGATGATGTCCACCGGCGGCATCTATATTGGAGGCGGGATTGCGCCAAAGATTCTTGAGAAAATGAAAGGCTCGATCTTTATGGACGCGTTTCTGGACAAAGGCCGGATGCGACCGCTGCTTGAAGCCATGCCGGTTCGGGTGATCATGAACGAAAACACCGCCTTGCTGGGTGCCGCCCGTTGCGCCGCCCTTACCACTTGGAACAGGCATCTTTCCTGTTGCTCTACTACTGTGGAAGAGCCTTCGGAACCTCAAACCAAAAGACCGATCCGCCTGAATCGGGAAATGACGCTCCAGCTCGTCCGCCAATAGTCTCGGCCAGTTTCTTGACGACAGACAGACCAAGCCGTGTGCTGGTCTCGCCAGCGGTCGGCTTGTTTGAAATGCGCGCGAACTCGGTAAAGAGTTGGTCACGTTCCTTGGCGGGGACGCCCGGTCCTTGGTCTTTGACCTCGACGCGCCAGAGGGCTTTATCGGATATGGTCGAGACCACGACCTGAGTTTGAAGCGGGCTGTATTTGATCGCGTTGGAGACGTAATTGGTCAGTATCTGATGCGCATAACCCGTGCTGCCGCTGGCGGGAGTTGAATCCGATGATGACTCGAATTTCAGTGTGATTCCCTTGGCCTTGGCTGCGGAGCTCTGCTGCTCGATCACCTGTTCGACCAAGTGCTTAAGGTCCATCGCCTTCGCACCCTCAATCTTCTCCTGGAGGATTTGCAGACTAAGAAAGTCGTCAATGATTGCCTTCATCTGGCTGGCAGCGCGTTCGATTTTTGTGAAGGCATTCACCACCTCACTGGCCGGCCATTCCATCGTCGCAATGAATATAATCACGGAAAGCGGATTGCGCAGATCGTGAGCGGCAATTTTCATAAACCGTTCGCGTTCCTTGAGCATTTGATCGAGTTCGGCCCTCTGGCGGGAAAGGGTCAGGTGCGTCTTGACCCGCGCAAGCACCTCAGCCTCTTGGTAGGGCTTGGTGATGTAGTCGGCTCCGCCCACCTGAAATCCTTTGACCTTGTCGGTGGTTTCCGACCGGGCGGTTAAGAAAAGGATCGGGATATCCCGCGTTTTTGAGGTGGCCTTCAAGCGTTCGCACGTTTCGTATCCATCAATACCGGGCATCATGACATCCAGCAGGATGATGTTTGGTTTGGAGCTTTCCACAAGCTCGATGGCGCTCAGTCCATCGTCTGCGGCCAGGACTTTGTATCCGGCCTTGGAGAGGCAGTTGGCAATGACCCTGAGATTGACTGGATTATCGTCAACAATCAGAATAGTTTCTTTAGCAATTTCAGACATGGTTGTTGCCTTTAGTTATAACGGGTGGGGTGGGTGAATTAAGGATTTGCCGGATGGCCTTGATTCGGAAGGCCCCGGCCAGATTCTGCAGCTTAAGAGCAAGAGGGTTGGGTTCTGGCGATTCTTCGATCCATCGGGCAAGCTCGGTCTGCAGATCAAGGATGTCGCCTGTGGCCACCAGCTTCTGAAAACGCTCCAACCTCTCAGGGCCGGGCAGTTCGCCGGGGCTGCCTGGCAAAAACTCGATGGCGCTTGCTTCAGAATGGACCGACTGCGATTCGCTTGCGCGCGCCGCCGTCAATTCGAACCAGAACGAAGAGCCTTTGCCAAGCTCGCTCTGCACCTGCAATTGAGATCCCATGGCTTGAAGGATGTTCTTACTGATGGCCAGCCCCAAGCCGCTGCCATCCTGCCTCTGACTGGTCGGCCCCAATTGCGAGAATGGACGGAACAATTGCGGCAAGTCGGCGGCACTGATGCCGGAGCCAGTGTCGGTCACTTTGAAGCAGACTGCTCCCGGACGAGGTGAAATCTCCAGCTTGATCGAGCCTTGCTGGGTGAACTTGACCGCGTTGCCAAGCAGGTTAATGAGAACCTGACGCAATCGTCTCCCATCGACTTCAAGGGTTTCTGGAACACCGGATTCGACAACGCAGCTCAAGTACAATCCTTTTTCTTCGGCGCGATGTTGAACCATCTTCGTGGCATCGCGTGTCAGTTGCCGAATATTACTTTGGGTGGCTGCCAGATAAATTTGGCTCAGGTCGGCTTTGGCAAGGTCCAGAATGTCATTGATGAGCATCAACAGGTGCTCCGCCGAGTTGTGAATGACCGCGATTTGATCGATTTCAGCGGCAGGCAGCGATTGGCTATGAAGGAGCGACTGGGTGTAGCCGAGGATGGCGTTAAGCGGCGTGCGAAATTCATGGCTGACAGTGGCCAAAAACCTGTCTTTGGCCTGGTTGGCGATTTCCGCCGTTTCCTTCGCCGCCTGAAGTTGGCGGGCTTGGAGATCTCTTCGAAATGCCAGCCCCATGTTGCTGGAAATGGTGCTCAAGGTGCCCAGTTCGCTCGGCGACCACTGCCGCTGGGCGGCGCAGGCATCGAACCTCAGATATCCCCAGTAAATCTCGCCAGTGATGATCGGAATGACCAGAAGCGAGCGGATAGACCGACGGTCAAGCCAGAGCTGCTCGATTTCGGCAGACTCGCCCGAATGAGTTATCAGAGTCTGGCCTTCGCGAAGGATGGCCACCCAGAACTCAGGCAGGATGTCCGGAGTGGAATCGGCTTCGGCTTCTCCGGCGAGCCACTGAATATGCTCGGCCACTCCCGATATTCCCGGGCTTGGGCTCTGAACGAAGCAGACGCGATCCGAATGGGTTCCCTGCCCCAGAATCCCCACGCTGCGGTGGAGCGCAAAATCGAAATTCGACGGTGCCAGCAGCAGTTGCGTCACGTTTGCGGCACATGTAATGATTCTTTGCGACTCAGCCAATTGCTCCGCAGTCTCCTCCAACTCCACGGTCCGCTTCCGAACCAGATCGTCGAGCTTGCGATTATGTTCCTGAAGTTCACCCGTCAGTTCATCGGAGAGAATCGAGTCCGCCATCCGGGACAGATAGGTGGTGACAATCGGCGCAAATGTATCCCAGCGCACGGTATAATCCGAGGCCACCACGGCGGCGAACATTCCCAAGACCCGTTGACGGGCGCGCAACCCTCCAAGAATAAGCATGCCGTGTCCATCCTTGGTTTTGAGCGGAGCGGGACGCGGATGCTTGAGCGCCCAGCCGAACACCCCGCTGTCGATTGCTTCGTCCACCAGCGAGGACAAACGCGCCGCTGCCTCGGCTTTCAACGGCGTGTGGAGCGTGAATTCCCCAAGCGCATTTGGAAAATAAAAGCCGGCGACTTCAATCGGCAAAAATTCGCCCAGATGTTTGATGGCCATGTCGAGCATCTCATCGCGTCCCGACGCGCCCAGGATATCGATCTGAAAGCGTTCAAGCGCAACCACACTGGCGACCAGCTTCTCATGAACCGAGTCGGTCGGATCAAATCTGGTTTGTGTGGCATCGCTGGAGCTCATAATTAGTTGGCGCTGGTATCGGTCAAGATGGCGCACAATTGGTCGCACCGGGTTTCGGTTTCATGGACGATTGATTCAATCTGCCCCTCGTCCAACGAACAGCGCTTTGCGGCTTCGGCCGATAGCGGCGCAAGATAAGTTTCGCCGCTGTTGCCAAACTCCAGCGCGGTGGCCATGAAATCGGCGTAATGCACCACCATGTAATCCCCTGTCGAAGTGCGGAGTCCCAGGCTATGATGATGACCCACCATATCTATCAGGCTTGGCGGAATTTTCCACGCGGTCAACAATTCAGCTCCCAGTTCCGCATGGTCAAATCCCAGAATCTGCGTTTCGACCTTGCAGCAGATGCTCTTCTCCGACTCGCATAAACTCAGGATCTGCTTGGACTCTGCCGGAGCGGTCAGATACATCACCAACCTGCCGATGTCGTGCAAAAGGCCGCCGACAAAAAAACGTTCAGGCGTCGGTTCGTTGCGTTTTTCAGCCAGCAGGCTGCTGATCACGCCGCAGGCGATGCTGTGACGCCAAAAATCTGGAGCGTTCACCAAGTGCGCGGGCAGGTTCTTGAACGACCCGATGACGCAGGTTGCCAGCGCCATGTCTCGCATTTCGCGCAAGCCGACCAATTGGAGCGATTCCTCGATCGTTTCCACCTCGGACGGAAAACTGTAATAGGCGCTGTTGGCGAGCTTGAGCAGACGCGACGCCAAACTTTGGTCCTTGCGCACAACGTCGCCAATCATCGAAATCGAAGAGTTTGGATTCTCCACCGCCCGGGTCAGTTCGTAGTAGAGAGTCGGAAGCGATGGCAGTTTGCCGACACGTTTGACGTAGGTTGCTGCGTCCATGGTCATACATTTGGTTTCGACTGGGTAACGCTCGGTTTGGGTTGCGTGACCAAGGACTGGTGAAACATCCGCTGGGCAGCCCGTTGGACGGCAATACCCTTGATGATTCGCATCGTATCGGTCATTACCGTAATGCGGCTGAACCGGTCAGTAACATAACTCTCGGCCGCATGCTGGATGTCCGCTGGAATTTCGACGCCCGCCGCCGGGGCTTGGCTCGATGTGGCGCTCACAATGCTGACCGATTCAACCCCCCACGTTTTGAGCAGCCGGATGTGCCTGGCCGCCAAGAGCGTGCCTTGGGAAATAAGCAACATGCTGTTGACATTATTCACGTCAGCGGCGACTTCCATTCCAGGTTCCAATTGATCAATGGGTATTCGCATAGTGGCGATGCATACGGACGCCAGATGTCAGATGCTCTGCGCTTGGCCCTGATTAGACCATTTCCCCAAAAATAGGTCAATCACAGACTGATGAAGGACAGCAATTCTCATTATGTGGGGCAGACCTCTGGTCTGCCGGTTGCGGTGCCTCTGGCTCCGCAGGGAGTCGAAAACTTCGTGCGCTGGCAGATCAGCGTTTTCCCCTTCCTTGCTCAAAATGAGAATTGCTGATTCCAAGAAACTTCTCTTGCCAGCGCTACCTTGATAAGGAAAAATCGGCAGGCTGTCGATTGAGTCGAGCTATTCAAAAATTTTATGGCACACGTTAAACTACACATTCCGGGACCGGTTGAAGTGAGTGAAAAAACCTTCAAGGCGTTTTGCTCGCCGATGATCGGCCATCGCGGCCAGGGTTTCAAAGACCTTTATGCCAAAATCCAACCGCAGCTCCAGCAGTTGCTCTATACCAAGCAGTTGGTCTATCTGAGCACCAGTTCGGCTTGGGGCGTGATGGAGGGGGCTGTCCGCAATCTGGCGCAGAAGAAGGTGCTCAATTGCATGTGCGGCGCATTTTCCGACAAATGGTTTGACGTTTCCAAGAAGTGCGGCACGCAAGCCGAGGCCCTGCAAGTGCCTTGGGGCTCGCCAATCCGCGCTGAACAGATCGACGCCAAGCTGGCCACGGGTGAATTTGACGCCCTGACCGTCATCCACAACGAGACCTCGACCGGCGTGATGAGCCCTATTGCCGAAATCGCGGCGCTCAAGAAGAAATACCCGGATGTCATGTTCATCGTCGATGCCGTCAGCTCAATGAGCGCCGTGAAGCTCGATTTTGACGCCTTGGGACTGGATGTCTTGCTGGCGGGCACACAGAAGGCATTCGCCCTGCCTCCTGGCACTGCCGTGTTTGTCTGCTCGCCTGCGGCGCTGGCCAAGGCCGCCACCGCCAAGGACCGCGGCTACTACTTCGACTTTGTCGAGTTCCAGAAGAACGCCGAGCAGAACATGACACCCAGCACGCCAAGCATCGGTCACATCTATGCGCTGGCATCCAAGCTCGACGACATTTTTGCCGAGGGTCTCGAAGCTCGTTTTGTCCGCCACGCCAAGTTGGCAGGGCTGACCCGCGCCTGGGCCGCGCGCCACGGCTTCACGACGTTCCCCGACGCCGGTTACGAATCGGTCACGCTCACCTGCGTCAATAACGGCGCCAAGCCCGGCGGACGCGCGGTGGATGTGCCCAAACTGCAGAAGTTGGTTAAAGATCAGGGCTTCCTCATCGATGGCGGTTACGGCAAAATCAAGGGGACAACCTTCCGTATTTCAAACATGGGCGACGAAACCGAAGCGACCATGAACCAGCTTTATGCCGCGCTCGACAACGCGATGAAACAACTGTAACCAGTGTTTTTTTCCGGTGTTCTGAACCTCTGTTCAGTATCCGGTCCAATCATGCAGCTTATCGATGTGCTTGAATTAAGGGTTCGCTACAGCGAGACCGACCAGTTGGGAACGTTCTATAATTCGCGGGCGCTGGAGTGGTTCGAATGCGGGCGGACCGAGCTGATGCGAAAACTCGGGCTGCCTTACACCGCTACCGAGGGCAAAGGCGTCTATTTGCCACTGGTCGAGTCGCATGTCGAGTATCTGGGCCGCGCGCGGTACGATGACTTGCTGATTGTGGCGTCAGGGTGGGAGCTGTTCCGTCGGGCGAGCATGCGCTTTGAGACAAACATCCGGCACGCATCCGGCGGCGCTCCGGTTGTGCGCGGTTATACGATCCATGCCTTTACTGATCTGACCGGCAAAGCCATCCGCCCCCCGGCTTGGTTGATCGAGGCCATGGCCAAACTGCCAAAATCGCCGTCTGACAATTCGTGAGCTGGCTTTATCGCAATCTCCTCCGGCCCATCCTGTTCGCGCAAAACCCGGAATCGATTCATCATCGCACGCTGTCTGCGCTGGGATTCGCCAGCCGCCATCGTGCGCTGCGCAACCTTGTCGGGGCGTTTCTCGGCGCTCCCGATCTGCCAGTCGAAGCGTTTGGGTTGCGTTTTCCAAACCCGGTCGGCCTGGCCGCCGGAATGGACAAGGAGGCTGATGCGGTTCCGATCTGGCCGTCGCTGGGGCTGGGATTCAGCGAACTGGGCGCGGTGACGTGGCATGCCCAGCCCGGCAACCCGCAGCCGCGTGTTTTTCGCGCGGTGGCCGCCGAGGGCATTGTCAATCGCATGGGATTCAACAATGCCGGCGCTCAGGCTCTGGCGGAAAAGCTCGCCGAATGGCGGCGTCTTGGCTGTTGGCCTGCCCACCCGGTTGGCATCAATCTTGGCAAATCCAAGATCACCCCGCTGGACAAGGCGGCTGAAGATTATGCCAACTCCTTTCGAGCGCTCCGGTCGAGCGCTGATTTCTTTGTTGTCAACGTCAGCTCTCCCAACACGCCCAACCTGCGCCAACTCCAGGACAAGGCCGCGCTGGACGCCATCCTTTCAGCGCTGCAAGAGGTCAATCGCAACACCGGCGGAGGGCAGTCGCCGCGCCCAATTCTTGTCAAAGTGGCGCCGGATTTGACGTTCGGAGCTCTGGACGAAATCCTGGAACTGGCTGGTCCGCGCGGCGTCGCGGGGATCATTGCGACGAACACCACCATCACCCGCCCGGATACAGTCGATTCAAAGCTGAAGCAGGTTTACTCCGAAGCGGGGGGATTAAGCGGACGGCCCTTGCGCGCGCGAAGCACCGAGGTCATCCGCCACATCTACAAACAATCTTCCGGCAAAATGCCGATCATTGGCGTGGGCGGTATATTCAACGCTCACGATGCCTGGGAAAAAATCACCGCCGGCGCGTCTCTCTTGCAGATTTACACCAGCATGGTCTATGAAGGTCCCGGCACCGCCCGAGCGATTGTCAAAGGTCTCCAAGAACGGCTGCGCCAAGAGGGACTGCCGAACCTGTCGCGCGCAGTGGGCATCGCGGAGGCGTAGCACATGCATTTTGCTTGTGCCCGACCAAACGCGGGATCAGCGAGCGCTGACTCTTAACGGGTTTTCCGGGTTATGCACCCGGAACACGCTCTCTCTGCCTATGATCGCGCCGGATAATTCCAATTGTCTGACTTGTGGAATGGCAGTGCGGCAGGGTTGCTTGTGATTGAAGCTTTCTGACCGCGCTTTGGAGATTATTCAGAAGTTATCATTCGACACTTCGACGTGAATGCTGTCTAACAACGCCTGTGGTAAACACCCCATACCGCTCGAATAGAGCCCTCTGCCCCCATCGACCGATGGCAAATGAATTACTTGTCGGTTTTTGGCAGGGTTACCAAAACGAATTCGCCGCACCGGTGGCAACCATTGAACCCGCAGTGGTTATCGCGCTTTCTCACGACTTCCTATGATGTATTTGACTGGACTTGCCACGGCGGTGCCGTCCCCAAGTTTCACGCAGCCGGAATGTTGGGCAGCGCTACAAAATGCGCCTCAGTTTGCCCAGCTCAATGCGCGCTCTCATTCTGTAATGAAAAAGGTGTTATCGGGTGGAAATGGAATTGTGACCCGCCATCTGGCGGTGGACAACCTGGCAGATGCCTTCGTCCTCACCCCCGATGCGCTGCACGCCCGCTTTACCCAGCACGCGCCCGCGCTCGCCACTCAAGCTGCCGAACGCGCTCTTGCCGCCGCCCGACTCACCTCCGCGCAGGTGGATGCCGTGCTCATCAGCACCTGCACCGGTTATTTGTGCCCCGGACTCACAAGCTATGTGAGCGAACGGCTGGGGTTGCGTTCTGATGTGATGGCACTCGATTTGGTCGGGCAAGGCTGTGGCGCGGCATTGCCCAACTGGCGCACAGCCGAAGCGCTGCTGGCGGCAGGCAGGGCGCAACACGCATTATCCGTATGCGTTGAAGTGTGCAGCGCGGCCTTCTACCTCGACAACGATCCCGGGGTGCTTATCAGCGCGTGCCTTTTTGGCGATGGCGCAAGCGCGGCGGTGTTGTCTGCTCAACCTGCGGCTTATGCGCGCAGGGTGGAGTGGAAGGCGTCGAGCAGCCTGCTCATCCCTACGAAACGTGATTCTCTCCGCTTCGAGCAACGCGACGGCATGCTGCGCAATATCCTGACTCGTGAAGTGCCCGACCTGGCCGCCAAGCACGTTGAAACTCTGCTCAGCGAAATGCTCAGTGGCTATCCGCTCAGGCGCGCTGAGCTCACTGGATGGATTCTGCACGCCGGCGGGCGCGAGGTGTTGGCAGCACTTAAGAAACGGCTCGGTCTCAGCGACGCCGAATTGGGGATCAGCGCCGCTGTGTTGCGCGATTTCGGCAATGTCAGCAGCCCTTTCGTGCTCTTCGTTCTGGAGCAAACGCTTGCGCAAAACGCGCCCGGCGGCTGGTGGTGGATGGCGTCCTTTGGCGCAGGATTCAGTTGCCACGGAGCGCTCTTGAAAGTAGATTAACTCATGCGCCGCGAAGTCAGACCGGAATTACTCGATGCTCTGCCGCCTGATGATTCGCAGGCCGTCGGCTCGCGTAAGGATCTGCGTCGGTTGAATTTCATCATGGGACACGCGAATGTTCTATCGCAAGCGTTTCTCCGCCATCTTGATGCAAGGCATCTTCGATCACGACCGCTCCGGGTGATCGAATTGGGCTCTGGGGATGGAACCCTGCTTCTGCAAATCGTTCGTCGCTTGGCGATGGCAGGCATGACAGGCCAGGTCACTTTACTTGACCGCCAAAATCTTGTTTCAAATGAAACGCGTCGCGGGTTCACAGCGCTTGATTGGTCAGTTGACATTGTGACAATAGACGTGTTTTCGTGGCTCAATCAATCGACTCAAGTTGCGGACGTGATGTTTGCCAATTTATTTCTACACCATTTCACCGACGAACAGTTGAAGGTTTTGTTGCAGCGGGCTATGGCGAGGTCGAACCTGTTCATCGCGTGCGAGCCGCAACGCTCGCTGCTCGCGCTGGCTGCCTGCCGGTTGATCTGGCTGATCGGTTGCAACCACACCACGCGCCATGACGCCGTTATCAGCGTGCGCGCCGGTTTTGTCAGCCAGGAACTCTCCGCACTCTGGCCCACAAACACTCATTGGGAATTGGCTGAAAAACGCATCGGCTTATTCAGCCACTCTTTCATCGCTAAACAAAATGCCTGAGATCATCACCATCGTTGGCGGCGGACTGGCCGGATTGACACTGGGCATCGGGCTGCGCCAACGCGGTGTGCCTGTCACCGTGTGGGAAGCGGGAATCTATCCGAGACATCGCGTCTGTGGTGAGGTTATCAGTGGAGGCGGGCAACGCTCTCTCGCCAGACTGGAGTTGCTGAGCAGGTTGCAAAGGGCAGAAACATGTCCGGCCCAGAGCGTGGCGTTTTTTGCCCGAAAGACCCAGGTTCCGGTGCGCGCGCTTCCAGAAGCCGCGTTGTGTGTCTCGCGTTATATTTTGGACGATTGGCTGGCGCATGAGTTTCAGCGGCTTGGGGGAGAATTGCGGTCAGGGGTGCGATGGACTGGCGATTTTGGACAAGGAATCGTGCGCGCCGGTGGCCGGCGCGCGCAGCCGAACGCGAACGGCTGGCGATTGTTCGGGTTGAAAGCGCATGCCCGCGGGGTCGAATTGGACGCTGATCTTGAAATGCACTTTGTGCCCTCGGGTTATGTCGGCTTATGCCGGCAGGCAGGCGGCGAGGTGAACATTTGTGGCTTGTTTCGCAGTGAGGCGGCCGTGCCCGACCTGGCAAAACGCTGGCGCGACTGGTTGGGCGGACCCGCAGACTCGGTACTGCATTCACGTCTGGCCGCAGCCCAGTGGGAGGAAAAATCCTTCTGCTCGGTGGCAGGTATATGCCTGCACCCGCAACGCGCGACCCAATGGACGGAGTGTTGCGTCGGCGATGCGCTGACGATGATTCCGCCGGTGACCGGCAACGGCATGTCCATGGCTTTTGAATCCGCTGAACTGGCGATTGAACCCCTGGCAAGATTCAGCCGCGGCGATTTGACATGGTCTCAAGCGCAACAGGAAATAGCCCGTGATTGCGACCGGCAGTTCACCCGGCGATTGCGCTGGGCCACATGGTTGCAATGGGCGTTGTTTCAACCGCGCGTGTGCGCGGCTTTGCTTCGTGTTGCCACTCGCACGGAGTGGTTCTGGCGCGTGGTTTTTGAACGAACTCGGTGACGACGGCCAAGACAATCGCGTCACTGAGGTTATGAATCTTCCTCAATTCAACACCCTGCCGCCATCCCCTTTCCCGCAATCCAGCCCGTCGTCCAGGCCGCTTGGAAATTAAAGCCGCCGGTCAGGCCGTCGATGTCGAGAAACTCGCCGGCGAAAAACAGTCCCGGGCAAATCCGGCTCTCCATTGTCTTAAGGTTGACTTCAGCCAGCGCAACGCCGCCGCAGGTGACAAATTCCTCTTTGTTGACGCTCTTACCTGAGACGGTCAACTCCGAGCGCGAAAGCTGTTGAACCAGGCGATGCTGGCCGGACTTGGAAAGAGCAGCCCACCGGGTATCGCGCGCGATTCCCGCCTCAGCCGCCAGCGCCTCCCACAGTCGCGATGGCAACGGAGCGACAGGCGAATTTATGACAAGCCGGGCCGCCTGTTGTTCACGCTGGGCGGAGAGTTCACGCGCCAGATCGTCGGCGCTCCGCCCTGGCAGCCAGTTGACAAGCAGCGTGAATCGGTAGTCGCGCTCGCGCAGCAGCCGCGCGCCCCAGGCCGAGAGTCTTAGAATGACCGGCCCGCTCAAGCCCCAGTGCGTGATCAACGCCGCACCGCGCTCCCGCAGGCGCGTCCCCGGGACGCTGGCTTCGACCGGCTCGACGGAAATGCCGGAAAGACTTCTCAGCCACGAACTCTCGATGTTGAACGTGAAGAGCGACGGCGCGGGAGGCTCAAGCGCATGGCCAAGCGATTCCGCCAGCGCCGACTGCGCCCCGCTGCCGCAGCCGCCTGTGGCCAATAGAACGCGATCAGCCACCGTCTCGCCACCGCCGGTGATGGTCAATAAAAATTCGCCTTTAGGCCGTTTTGCGATGCTCGCCACTCCAGCATTGAATCGCGTCTGAACGCCCGCTTCACGGGCCGAGCGCATAAGGCAATCAACGATGGTGCCGGAGGAATCAGTGATCGGAAACATCCGTCCGTCATTTTCGGTCTTCAACGGCGTCCCGCGCGCGGCAAACCATTCAATCGTGTCGCGGGGCTGAAACACTCCGAACAGCCCGATCAGGACGCGCCCGCCGCGCGGATAATGGAGGCTCAGCTCGCGCGGAGTGAAGCAGGCGTGTGTGACATTGCAGCGACCACCACCCGAAACGCGGACTTTGGCCAGGCAATCAGACCGTTTCTCAAAGATGACCACATCCGCGCTGGGATCGGCTTCGGCTGCGGTGATTGCGGCAAAGAAACCGGCCGCGCCACCGCCGACAATGGCTATGCGTTTGGAGTTCAAATTTTCTTCTGTTAAATTTCGCCCGAGAACTCCTGTTGCCGGAGCGCCTCGTAAAGCACCAGCGCAACGCAATTTGAGAGGTTCAGTGAGCGGGCCTTTGAGTTGAACATGGGGATGCGCAGCCACGACTCCCGGTTGGCCTCAATCAAAGCTTTGGGCAAACCGGCTGTCTCTCTGCCGAACACCAGGTAGTCGTTTGTTTGATAGGAAACCTCGGCGTAGTGGCGCGGACCTTCCGATTCAATAAACCACAGGCGCGCCCCCGGAGGAAGCTGCTGTTCAAACGCCAGCCAATTGGGCCATCGGCGCCATTGCACCTGCATCCAGTAGTCCATGCCTGCGCGCTTGAGTTGCGTATCGTCGAGCTTGAATCCAAACGGCTCAACCAGGTGCAGCGCCGTTCGTGTCGCGGCGCAAAGCCGGGCGACATTGCCGGTGTTGGGCGGTATTTCCGGTTCGACCATGACGATGTTTAACTTGGGCTCGAGGACAGGATTAACAGGATTGACAGGATTTTCAGAAGCCTGACAAACACTCCCTCCAATCCTGTTAATCCTGTCAATCCTGTCAAAATCGGGGCTGGTGTTCATTTGTAAGAAACCTTCCACAATACCAGGCCATGCGCGGGCGCGCTCATGCCTGCGGCCCGGCGGTCCTTGAGTTCGAGAATCCGTTGGATCTGTTCCGCGTCGATTTTCCCCTCCCCCACTTGCACCAGTGTGCCAACGATTCCACGGCACATCTTGTAAAGAAAACCTTCGCCCTTGATGATGAATGTCAACAGCGGCCCGCTGCGCTTGAGTTCGCAGCGGGTCAGCGCGCGGACGGTCGATTCAACCTCGTAATTGTGAGTGGCAGCGAAAGACCGAAAATCGTGGCGGCCCGGGAATAGCCTGGCGGCGGTGCGCATCGCCGCAAGGTCCAAGGGCGACTTTACGTGCCACGCCCGGTTGATCAGCAACGGGTTCATGGCCCGGTGATTCCAGACAAGATAGCGGTATTCCTTGCCCTTGGCGTCGAAGCGCGCGTGAAACTCATTACGGCATCGGGAGGCGGTCATGATGCGAATGTCGGCTGGCAGGTGAGCATTGAGCGCCAGCGGTAGCCTTGATGCCGACAGTCGGGATTCCGCATCGGGAATCTCCACATGCGCCACCATTCCCAGCGCATGCACGCCGGCATCGGTGCGGCTGGAGCTGTGAACCCGTAGCGGGGTGGAAAAAAGTTTGCCCAATGCTTCCTCAATCCGTTGCTGGACGGCAATCCCACTCTGCTGAAACTGCCACCCTGCGTAATTCGTCCCGTCGTAAGCAATGGTCAATTTGAATTTCAAGAGGCTTACAAACTCAGACTGTCCAAATAACTTTGCAACAAAATCGCCGCGGCTGCTTGATCGACTTTGACTTTGCGCTTGTCCCGCCGCATCCCGGCGTCGATCAGAAGCCGGTTGGCCTGCACGGAGGTCAGCCGCTCGTCCCACCCTTTGACTGGAATGGTCAGGGCTTCCTTAAGCACGGTGATGAATTCGCGCGCCTTATCGGCGGCGGGGCCGTAGCTGCCATTCATGTTTCGAGGAACGCCAACGAGGATCAATTCGACCTCCTGAATGCGAACGATCTCTTTGAGCCTGGCCAGAAAATCGGCAAACGGCTCCGCCGGGATGAACTCCCGCGGTTGAGCGATGGTTTTCGTCTCATCGCTCAGGGCGATGCCAATTCGGACTGTTCCAGGATCAAGAGCTAGAATGCGCATGAAATACAGTGTCATTGTAAGGCCGTGAGTTGGAAAAGACCAGCACTGGTTTAGCAATAGAGAGTGCCCGTTCAAAGTATAACTGCCAAATAGAGGAAGGCTCACACAAAGCACAAAGAGGATTGGATGTGCGCATTCAAGCGTAGAGATTTAAAGAGATTTAAAGTACGCTTGCGTGTTTTCACTCTCTGTGCTTTTATAAAAAAATATGGAAACAAAAAACAAGATATGCGTCATCCAAGCGCTGGCTGGGGTGTTTCTGCTCGGATTATTTCCCTTATCTTCCCAGGCAGAGGAGGCGGCTCCTGTTGCCAACGCGGCTGGCAAACCGGCCGAGGCTCCTCCAAAAAAAATCTGGGATTCTTCCCTCACAGCCGGTTTGACGCTGTGCAAAGGCAACAGCGACACGCTCCTCGGCACCCTTCAGATCGATGGCGTTCGCAAACAGGACAAGAACGAAATTGACATCGGAGCGGACCTCACTTATGGCGAGAATCAAGGGGTGAAGAACAACGATCTCTATCGCGCGCATATCCAATACAACCGGGCTTTCACCGAACGTTTCTACGGCTCGATGCGAGTCGAAGGGATGCGGGACGGCATCGCGGATATCAAGCACCGGGTCGTTATCAGTCCTGGCGTCGGATATTACTTTATTAAATCGGCTTCAGGGTTTCTGCGCGGGGAAACGGGTCCCGGTTATATCTTTGAACGCCGTGGGCATGAAGACAGAAACTATACCATTTTTCGCATTGCTGAACGGGGTGAATGGATCCTTTCAAAGACAGCAAAGACTTGGGAATACGTTGAAATACTGCCCCAGGTGGACCGTTCATCCAACGTCATTGTGAATTCGGAAGTTGGAATCGAAGTGGCCATTAACACATCGCTCAGCTTGCGTTCTTATATTCAGGACACGTTCAATAACGAGCCCGCGAAGGACCGTAAACAGAATGATCTGAAACTGGTGACTGGTATTGCTTATAAATTCTAAGAGCAAGAATCGCTGCTTGAACCGGCGCGAGGTCTCTGCCATTTAATGGCGTGTGGACCAACATTCAAGTTTTGCCATCGGCCAGAAGATCACCCTGACAATCGAGGACATCGGTTTTGGCGGCGAAGGAATTGGACGCTCCGGTGAGTTTGTCGTTTTCGTGCCGTTTGTGATCGTGGGGGAGGTGGTGGCGGTCGAGTTGACCGAGGTTAAGAAACGCTTTGGACGCGCCCGGCTTGTTCAAGTGCTGCAAGCCTCGCCTGACCGGGTGTCGCCCCAATGCCGATACTTTGGTGACTGCGGCGGATGTCAGTATCAGCACATCGACTACGCTCTGCAATTGCGACTCAAGCACAAGCAGATTGTGGATTTGTTCGAGCGCGTCGGCGGCTTCGCCAAACCTCCCATTGACGCGGTTGTTCCGTGCCCGCAGCCTTATGGCTACCGCAACCGAATCATGATTCGCAGCCAGTGGGACAAGTTTAAGAAGGGGCTGAACATTGGGTTCATCCGGGCGGACAATCGGCTGGTGGTGGATCTCGATGAATGCAAGATCGCTGAACCGGCGCTCAACGAGCAGATTCGGCATGTTCGCCTCAATCCTCCGCCCAAAGGGGGGCTGAAAGTGGTATTGCGTGTGCCGCCCGAGGGATGGGAGGTTCCGCGCGATTCGTTTTTCCAAAATAATTTTTTCCTGTTGCCCAGACTGGTTGACGCGGTACGTGAGCGATTGCGCCAGAGCGGTTCGCGCTTTTTGATCGACGCGTATTGCGGCGTCGGTTTTTTCAGCCTCGAACTGGCCGATCTTGTAGAGCGATATTTGGGAGTGGAGATTGATTCCGCTGCCATCAAAGCGGCACGGCGCAACGCCATTTCGCGAGGCAAGCCCAATGGCGAGTTCCTTGCCGGTCGGACTGAGGAGTTGCTGGCGGAAATGCTCGCGAAGTTTGATCCGCGTGCCACAACGCTGATTCTTGATCCGCCCCGCACCGGGTGCCCCCCGGATATGCTGAAGTTGCTCAGGCAACTGCGTCCGGCCCAAGTGCTTTATGTTTCATGTCACCCGGCCACTCTGGCGCGCGACTTGAACGTTTTATGCGCTGATGGTGTCTTTGATCTGACGAAGATTGTTCCTTTAGACATGTTCCCGCAAACCCAGCATGTTGAGTGCGTATCAGATCTGCGCGCTCCATGCTCCTTGGAGCGCTCTAAAGTCACAACGCATGACGGCGAGTTGTCCGAGGAGCCTGAGGCTCCTGGAACCGGCAGACCGGAGGTCTGCCCCACGAAGGCATGACTTCGTGCGCGCCATGCTGCGAGACCGGACAATCTGTTCTTGCTAACATCTAATGGATGATCTCAAAATAAATTGATTGCATGACTGAGCAAAACGAGACAAACAAGACAACCGCGCAAATACAGCCCTTTGGCCGTTTGCCCTGGCTTATCGCGCTGGGGGCGTTGCTGCTCTATACGATCACTCTGAACCATTGGGTTACCATAACGAGCCTGCCGACGGTGGCACGGATCATCGGCTGGGATTGGCACCCCACATGGTTGGATTGGCGGCCCACCAACTTCGCCCCGCTCTATTTCTTGGTCACCTTGCCAGTGCGGATTTTGCCCGTGGCATGGCAGCCCATTGCCCTGAATGGGCTGTCCGCCATTTGCGCTGCGCTGACTTTGATGTTGCTGGCTCGGTCTGTGGCTCTGCTGCCGCACGATCGCACTCGCGACCAGCGTGTTCGTGAACTGAGTGAAACGGGGTTGTTAAATGGATTCCGTACGGTTGTGCCCCAAATTCTTGCCGTTCTCGCGTGCGGATTGCAGAGAACTTTCTGGGAGAACGCCACTGCGGCAACCTCGGAAACGCTGGATCTGGTGGTTTTTGCAGCTCTGATCTGGTGTTTGCTCGAGTTTCGTCACTCGAACCGAGAAGCCTGGCTGACCCGTTTTGTTGTGTTCTATGGAATCGGCGTCACAAATAACTGGGCGTTGATCGGTTTCTTTCCGTTCTTTCTGATTTCAGTGATTTGGATCAAGGGACTGGAGTTCTTCGAATGGAAGTTCATCGGCAAATTGGTCGCGTGGTTCTGTCCCGGCCTGCTTCTTTATCTGCTGATGCCTGCTGTCAGCGCGGCGGCTGATGGGGGGAGCTTTCTTCATGTCCTGCACATGCAACTGTCCGCGCAGAAATCGACCTTGTTCTACGTTCCGAGGTGGGTGCCTTTGCTGTTGGCTGTTCCGACACTGGTGGCTCTCTGCTTCATCGGCATCCGATGGTCTTCGTTCCGGGGCGATACAAGTGCGTTTGGAACGATCCTCAGTGACGTCGGTTTTAGTCTGATGCATCTGCTATTCTTCGCATCGGGCCTTTGGTTGTTTCTGGATATTCGCTACAGCCCCCGGGTGTTTTTTGAAATGCTGCCATTTCTGTCGTTCTATTATATGGCGGCCCTGAGCGTTGGCTATTTCTCCGGGTATTTTCTGTTCATTTTGACCACCGAACCCATGGCCGTATGGGACAGACGATCTCCTCTCATGCGGTTTATTGCCAAAGTTTCCCTAACCATCTTGGGAATCGCCGCTTTTGCCGTGCCAGCCTGGCTGGCCTATTCGAATGTCCTTGGAATTCAGGCAGCCAAACGCCAGACGCTCAAAGATTACGCCGTTGCTTTGACTCAATCGCTGCCTCCCAAGGGGGCGGTTGTGTTGAGTGACGATCATTCGCGTTTGCTTATGCTCAATGCCGCCTATCAGGCGCAGGGTCGGCCAGTGGAGAATATTCTCATCGAAACGGACTCCATGGTTTACGGCCAATACCTGGGCTATCTTGCCAAGACCTATCCACAAATCCAAAGCGCCATTGGCCCACAGAGCAACCTGCCGCCGGTGATCGATTCGCTCTCTTGTCTTCGCCTGCTGTCGCTATTTAACGAAAAATCCAAGCTGCCCATTTATTATTTGCACCCCAGCTTTGGTTTTTTCTTCGAACATTTTTACGCCAAACCGCACGGACTGGTTCAGGAACTTCTGCCCTATTCGACCAACCAGTTTGAGCCTCCGGCCCTGACCGAAGCTGAGATCAATGAAAACATGGAGAGCTGGAAGAAATACAAAGTCGGCTTCCTCGATTCCGTTCCCAAATCGCTGACATTGGCGACCGACGCGGACGCAGTCGGGTGGTACTGCTCGCGCTCGGCGAGCGCCTGGGGCGTTGAGCTTCAGAAAGTCAATCGGCTCAATGATGCGGGTGTGTTTTTTGATTTCGCGCTCAAGCTCAATCCTCGCAATCACATGGCGCTGGCCAATCAACGCTATAACCGGAATCTGCGGGACAAAAACACGCAGCCCATTGATATTGCGGAGATTATCCGCAATTCTCTCATCCAGTGCCGAACGTGGGAGGGAGTTATCAATTCCGACGGCCCGGCTGACGAGCCAGGGCTTCAATATCGTTTTGGCCAGGCGCTGGCAGCGGGCGGCAACCTCCGCCAGGCATATCTGATGTTTCAGCGCCGGCTTGCATTGCTGCCAGGTGACTTTGACACGCAGTTCGCCATTGCCAAAACATTCGCCGACATGGGCTTGCCAGACAAGACGTTGGCCATGATCCGGCAGGCGGAGTCCAAAGGCGTCTCGCCGGATGAGAAAGCCGAACTCTTGAGGGTCGAATCGCTTGCCTTGGTTATCAAAGGCTCTTGGGCCGATGCCGAAACTCTCCTGGTCGATGCCCAAAAACAAAGTCCCCAGGATGTGCGTCGCGTCAAACTGCTTGTCGATTTTTACCGCCTGTCAGGTGTGAACATGCTGCGCGCGCAAAAAGCCGACAAGGCAAGCCAGCAGTTCAAGAAGGCTCTCGTTGCGGTTGATACGCAGTTGGCCCTTCTGAAGGGCATGAATCGCATTGGATCGCAGGACGAAGCCGATGCGTTGCTTTCAAAAGGGGAAATACAGAGTCAGCTTGGCGAAAACGAGGATGCCATTGTTACGCTGGGACTTCTGCTTCAGCGCAAGCCCGACAGCGCCGCTGCTCTGATCAATCGGGCGATTGCGCGCCTCAAGTCCAAGAAGTATCCGGAAGCCAGGCAGGATTATCTCAAACTGGTCAAACTATTGCCTTCAAAGGCGCCTGCGGTTTACTACGGTTTGGGCGAAATCGCTTTCCAGACCAACGACAAGAAAGAAGCCATCAAGAACTTTAGAACTTTCCTGGAACTCACGCCTGAGGGATCGGCAGAGCACAAGGAAATCTCAGATCGTTTGGCCAAACTTGAGGGTGGCCGCTGAATTGCATGTGCCCCTCTTTCCGGCGAGCGTCAGCGAGACGCTAATTTCGCCCTGTGACCTGAACAGTTACAATTTTTCTATCTGACTTGGACAGCTACGGTAAGGGTAGGGTGTTGAATTGAGCAAAAATAGTTCATGCTGATAATCGCCTTTTTCACTAAAACCCGACTTTAGTCGAATGTTAACGCTTGGAATGTGAGTTTTGGCAAAATCTCAGATTTGAAATTTGAAATTTAAAATCCAAAAACTGCAAATGAACCGCAGAATAAGCGGAACACGCGGAAAAAGAACCCACTTGCGAAGAATTTCTTTCTATACTTTGAACGGTTAAGAATGTTACTCTTGCGCCGGGACAATAAACGATCTTCCCCGTTTACAGTAGAGAATTATGAACATAAAAACCTTTCCACATGTATTGTGTTTGAGTTTTTTCCTTTCATCTCCATCGCATGTTCGTAAGATACGACTGTGTACTTGGAATATTACGGGCTGAAGGAAGCGCCGTTTAACATTACGCCCAATCCGCGCTTCTTGTTTTTCAGCGCGAAACACCGCGAGGCGTTCAATCACCTCCTTTACGGTGTTCGCGAGCGCAAGGGTTTTGTTCAACTCACCGGAGAGGTCGGCGCGGGAAAGACCACCCTCTGCCGGGCGTTGCTTGAGCAGTTGGGAGATAATTTTTCGACGGCGCTCATCCTCAATCCCGTTCTGGATGCCGATCAACTGGTCAAAGCCATTGCGATGGAGTTGGACATCAAAGTCAAGGGGCTCGACCGCTTGGAAACCGTCGCTGCGATCAACCATTTCCTCCTCAAACAGTTGGACCAAGGGCGTGACACTGTGCTTATCATCGACGAGGCTCAGGATCTGACGTCCGAACTGCTCGAACAGGTGCGCCTGCTTTCAAATCTTGAAACCGACGATCGCAAGCTTCTCCAGATCATTTTGATGGGCCAACCGGAGTTGCGCGACCGCTTGAATGAGCATCGCCTCCGGCAGTTGCGCCAGCGTATTACCGTACGATTTCACCTGGCACCGCTCAAGCGTCCTGAAGTCTCGCAGTACATACAGCATCGTCTCCAAGTTTCCGGAGCCAATGGCGCTCCGTATTTTACCACGACGGCGATTTGGCGCATTTTCCACTACAGCAAAGGCATCCCACGCCTTATCAACACGCTTTGCGATAAGTGTCTTCTGGCGGGCTTTGTTAAACAGCGCGATAAAATAGATTTCTGGATGGTGGGCAAGGCCATTCGGGAGTTGGAAGGACAGATCGAATTATGAGCCTCATCAACGACGCGCTCAAACGAGCCAACCAGGCGCACAAAGACCAGGGATCGCAAAACGCCGCAGGCCCGGCGATGCAGCCGACGCAAACCCGTCAAAAGTCAAAGATGCCGGTTGTCATCACTCTGGTTGTCTCGCTGGTGGCGATTATTGGACTTTCAACATGGCTGTTTCTGGGAGGAAACAAGCAGCGTGCCGTCACGTTACAGTCTGCGGCGCTTCTTCCGGCAGTTGCCAACCCGACCAATGTAGTAACGAAGAAGCCCGCGCCAATCACATCCGTGCCTGCCGCTCAAGTTGTCACTCGGGCTGTTACAGCCCAGCTTGCCACTCAGGCTGTCGCCCGCGTTGTTGCTCAGACAACCAATTCCATTCCAGCCAACACGCGCGCGCCTGCTCCGAGAGTCTCCAGTCTGCCCCCGGTCGTCATGTCTGAACCCGTGCAACCGGTTCAGTACGTCCCAACCGCCGTTCCATTCCCGCCCCTCAGGCTCAAAGGCATCATATACAACGAAACTTCGCCACAGGTACTGATCAACGGCAGCAACCTCACATTGGGCGAAGAAATTGAAGGCGTCCGAATCATCAAAATTGAGAGAAAGCGGGTCACTGTCAAATGGAACGGCCAGATAAAGGAACTCGTTCCGGAGTAGTCATTTGGGCAGGTAATCCGCAACTATACTCCTTAGCAGTCCGAGCCCTTTTCGAATGCGCAACATCTTCATCGACGAGGACTCGCTTTCCGTCGCGTGAAAGGCAAAACCCCGCCCACGCTCCAAAGAACTGAATGGCTGCGCCAGGATCAATTCTTTGTTGCTTCTGTCTTCATGTGCGCTTCCCAGCTCCGGACAAGATCGGGGAAAGGACATTGCTCGCAGATCGCGTTGGAGTGGTTGCAGCAGTCCCGAACGATTTGGAGCAGACCCTGTTGGGCGGCGGCGGATTTGATCCACCGCACCGAGGCGCTGCCGAAAAGCCGCTGGCGCGCCAGACGCAGCAGCGCGTTATCCTGGGCCATCGGCCAATCGAAGAACCGGTCTTGGGCCACGCGCTGCAAGCGGTCGTTTTGACCCGCGCGGGCGCGCATCCAAAACCACGGTAGAATCACGTTGACAGCCAGATCTGTCAGACGCGATTCACCCAGCAGCGGCTGCGGTTTGGACAGGCGCAGCGAACGCAAACTCCAATGCGCCGACCAGAATTCGTCCGAAGGTGGTTGCAGACATTTCAAGAGCGAATGCATGATCGGCTCTTCGGAATTCGTTGTGAACCAAGTCTCCAGACGGGAAAGCAGTTTGTCCGTCGCCAGCCAATGCGCTGCCAGGGCCAGACGGCGTTGTGGCTGATTGGCTGGGCGTAATCCGCTAAAACGCCACAGTTCCTTGGGCAGCAACAGGTTGTTGAACCGGTCGCGCTCCCGCCACCAGTGGTCCCAAAGCCGTCGCAAATAGGAATTGGGCGAAGCATCCGCCAACTCGGCAGGCAACAATCCGCCCACGCCAAAAAGTCTCGACTGCAAAACGAGAACCGAACTGCCTCGCGCGCAAATCTGCGGCAACAACTCCGCCAGCCGTTGCATCGGCCAGACATTCTGTTTGTAGCCCAGCGCCCGAAAGAGCCCTTCCCAGAGAGCCTGCTCCCAGCCGCATTGGCGCGCTCGCGCTTCGAACGCGCGCGCTTTGCTGTGAAAACGGATTTCCGCAGCCTGGTGAAGGAGATCGCCTGCCTGCTCGGGAACCAGGTGACGCAACGGCGCGCAACACTCGCCGCTCAGCGCATCCGGCCAGCCTTGGGCGGCATCGCTGTTGAACCACGACTTGATTTCCGTCAACGGAGAGTCAAGAAACTGTTCAAGCGCCATCGCGGGCATCGGGCTTGCGCCCGGATCGTTCCCGCTCCACACGACATGAAGAATCACCTTGCGATACGCCGGATTCGTATCGTGGTTGTGCGCATGCCAGCAACTGGACGTCAAATCAATCTCGATGTCTCCCGATTGAGGCGATTCATCTCCGATTTGGACCATCGCGCCTTGAAAATCGGGACCAGCCTCGCGATTCCAGAATCCGGGATGAAGCACCCGTACCGGTTTGCCATCCAGCGTCTTCAACTGATCGCGCAAGAGCCGCTGATGATTCCATACCCCTTGCAGCAAACGCTCCGATGGATTCGGCGCTCCTTGCTCCAAAAGCGACAGGCGCGCCTCATTTTCAGCGCGCCAAATGGCGTAGAAATTCGAACTGGGAGCAGCCATGCCGCCCATGCTTTTCCTTCAGAGAATCGGTTAAGTCAAGGCTGGATTTCGCCCAGCGATTCTCATGTGCGCATCTCAGATTTTTTAAAGGGTTTAGTCCAGAGTAAACACTTGGGATCGATTTGCTATGGTCGGGTTGTCATGGCGATCAGTTCAGACTGGGGGAAGTTAGTTTGACGTGGGGGTAAAGTTCTTCCCAGCGG
>CAIUEN010000526.1 GCA_903898185.1 uncultured Verrucomicrobiales bacterium | reverse complement strand
GGCGACCCTGCGTCGACTGGCTCTCAATTTGCTAAAACAGGAGAAAAGCAAAAAACGCGGGATCAGGGGCAAGCAACTTGATGCAAGCTGGAATCATGCCTATTTGCTCCGTTTATTGGGAATTTAAATGCGTCTGCCCTGTGTGACCGAATAACTTCCCTTGACTACTGGCAAATTATAATTGTCGCTGGTGGCAAAGAATAATTGTCGTTGACCAATACAAGAATATGTCGTGCCTTCGCTGTAAGATCCACCACATAAATTGAGAGCGGCAGGGTTGCCTTCTGCCGTGAACACTGATAGCATAATGTTATGAAATTGACGGCCATTAATTACGCTGATTCAGAGACCGAGTGGCTCGTGGCCGAGTGTCCTGAAATTGGCACGGCCAGCCAAGGTCACACCGAGGAAGAAGCTCTTGCGAACTTGCAAGAGGCCACTGACCTTTACCTCGAATCCTTTCCGCAAACTCTGAAGATGTGGAGTGGCTGTCCGATTACCTTGAGAACCAAGCCGAGTTGAATCCTCAGTTCATTGCCAGCATCGAACGCGGCCAGGCGGATTTGCGCGATGGCTGTGTCCGCATTCGTCAATCATGACCCCCAATGTTTTCCTTGAACCGCAGATGACGCAGATTAACGCAGATGAAGAGCAAGTCATTTATACTTTGAACGCGTAAGAATGTTGCTTTTTGCACCGAGAAGAAGGAACGGACTTACCCGTTTACTGCATACTTTCCCGTTTGCTGCATTGGATTCTCAACTTAAGGGTATGCAAACCAGTTCGTCGAATTGGGCGACAGAGACGATTTTGCTGCGGCCGATGATACGCGCTTCAGCAAAATCCTGATCGCCGGTCAGAAGGAAGTCTGCTTCCGCGGCCAAAGTGCAGGCTATGAACTTGGCATCTTTCGCATCGCGCAAGAATGGAACCGATATTTCGACCCGCCATTCTGCAATAGCGTAACGAAAGCGTTCGTCCCATTGTGAAAGCAGCCTATGAGGCAAAGCAAACTTTGGACGGCGTAAAACCTCACGATATTCGGCGAGAATTTCTGGGGAAGCGACCCACTCAAAATCAGAACGGCTGAGGATAAACAGCAGTACTTTCTCTGGACGACGGTCGCGGAGAATCGCAGATATGAGAACATTGGTATCAACCACCACCCTCATTGGCGGGAACGGTAGGCTGCAATTTCAGCGGCAATGTCGTCATCGCTTATGGATTGTGCCGAATGCAACCTCTGAGTTTCGCAGAACAATCGCTGCCATTCGGAGGCTTCAGTTTTCGCAGCAAAACGGCGGCTGAGATATTCCACGAAGCTTAAGGCTTCCGACTGCAAACCTCCAGGAAGCGACTTGGCTTTCTCATAAATCAGTTCAACCGTACTCATAGTGTTACTGTACGTGATTAAAAGGTGGTCGGCAAGGTCTATCAACGATGCAACGCGTTTGCACGAATGATCTCCGCCAATTATTGTTTCCTGGTCGAGCGCAACCGGCGAGGCTGATCTGGAACTTTAGCCGCCCAACATTCATCAAGATATATTATAACTGACCAAAGCCGCGCATCCCATGCCTTGTTCTGGCCATCAGGCACAAAAATGATCAGCTCCAGAAGCCCAATTAAGCTTCTTTGAGTGATGGAACAGGGCATGCTTACAGAGCAAACAGAAATTACAGGCATGAAACCGATCATATAACCAATCAAGCTGACACCCCCATGGCTATTCACGTTGCCCTCAACCATCGTTCTCACTATGTGTATGATCGACCGGTGTCGCATGCGCCGCACACGGTCAGACTGCGCCCCGCTCCTCATTCCAGAACACCCATTCTTAGTTATTCCCAGCGCATTCTGCCCGAAAGCCACTTCCTCAATTGGCAGCAGGATCCGTTCGGCAACTATTTGGCGCGAATCGTTTTTCCAAAACCTTCGACCGAACTCCTGGTGGAAATCGACTTGGTCGTCGAAATGGCGGTTTACAATCCGTTCGATTTCTTTCTCGAAGAATCGGCGTCGAAGTTCCCCTTCACCTATGACCCCGCGCTGAAAAAGGATCTGGCACCGTTTTTGGAGGCAGCGCCTTCTGGCCCCATACTGCTCGCTTACCTCGCGACGATCCCGCGCGAACCGATGCGTACTATTGATTTCCTTGTGTTGATCAACCAACGCATCTGGAAGGAAACCCGCTACCTGATCCGCCTGGAACCGGGCGTGCAAACACCCGAGGAGTCGCTCCAACTCCGAAGCGGCTCGTGCCGGGATTCGGGCTGGTTGCTGGTCAATGTGATGCGCCACTTGGGGCTGGCGGCGCGATTCGTTTCCGGCTATCTGATCCAGCTCAAGCCGGACGTCAAATCGCTTGATGGCCCATCGGGGGCGGAATCCGATTTCACTGACCTTCACGCGTGGGCTGAAGTCTATCTGCCCGGAGCGGGCTGGGTCGGCTTGGACCCCACATCGGGGCTGATGGCTGGCGAAGGCCATATTCCTCTTGCCTGCACCCCACAGACCGGTTCTGCCGCGCCCATCAGCGGGGCCGTGGACGAATGCAAAGCCACATTCACCCATGAAATGAAGGTGACGCGCATCCACGAATCTCCCCGCGTCACCAAGCCTTACTCTGAAGATCAATGGCTGCGAATCGATTCGTTGGGCCGCAAAATTGATGCTGAACTCGAGAAAAACGACACGCGCCTGACCATGGGCGGCGAACCGACCTTTATTTCCATCGACAACATGGACGGCGAGGAATGGAATTTCGCTGCGGTCGGGCCTGAAAAACGCAAACTTTCGGGCATGCTTATCCGGCGGTTAAAGGAGAAATTCGCCCCGAACGGACTGCTCCATTTCGGCCAGGGCAAATGGTATCCCGGCGAGTCACTGCCGCGCTGGGCGCTGGGATGTTATTGGCGCAAAGACGGCCAGCCGATCTGGCACGATGACAAACTTTTTGCGCAGGACCAGCAGAACTACGGACATACCGACAACCATGCCCGCCGTTTCATCGACCGCTTGGCGCGGGTGCTCAACGTCAAGACCCAGCATATCATTCCCGCATACGAGGACGCCTACTATTACATGTGGAAGGAACATCGCCTGCCCTCGAATGTCGATGTTCTCCACTCGCGCCTTGAGGACAAGGAGGAACGGTCTCGCATTGCGCGGGTTTTTGAGCAGGGCTTGGGCAAGGTTGCGGGCTATGTGCTGCCGATTCAGCGCAACCTCGATTCTTCTCCTGGCTGGACCAGCAGCGCCTGGTTCTTGCGAGCCGGAAATCTGTTCCTGATTCCGGGCGATTCACCCGTCGGCCTGCGTCTCCCGTTGGATTCCATACCGTGGGTTTCAAAGTCCGATTTCCCATGGGTTTATCCGGTCGATCCGTTGGATCATCGGCCAGAATTGCCGGACGCTGAAAAACGCAGAAAGGCGAGGAAGCGGGCCGCCTCGGAATCCGGCGCGGGGTCGCCGAAAACGATCGAAGAAGCCGGGAGCGCAGCCACGGAGCGCGCCCCAGCGTCATTGGAATCAGCCGATTGGATTGCGCACACCGCCGTGTGCGTCGAATCCCGCAGCGGCACATTGCATGTGTTCATGCCGCCCACGCGCACGACCGAGGATTATCTCGATCTTATTGCGGCGGTTGAAGAAACCGCCAATGAACTCCAGTTGCCGCTGGTCGTTGAAGGCACGCCGCCGCCTTGGGATTGCCGTCTTAACAACATTAAAGTCACGCCTGATCCGGGAGTGATCGAGGTCAACCTTCATCCAGCCGCCAACTGGAATGAACTGACGGCCAATACCACAAGCCTTTACGAAGAAGCGCGGTTGTCACGATTGGCGGCCGAGAAATTCATGATCGACGGACGGCACACTGGCACCGGCGGCGGCAATCATATTGTGATCGGTGGCGCCACCCCTGAGGACAGCCCAATTCTCCGCCGTCCCGACCTGCTGCGCAGCTTGATCGCTTATTGGCAGAACCATCCGTCGCTCTCTTTCTTGTTCAGTAGTCTGTTCATCGGGCCGACGAGCCAGCATCCCCGCATTGACGAAGCGCGAAACGATTCGATCTACGAGATGGAACTGGCCTTCAAGCAGTTACCGGGCGAGGGCCAGCCGCCGCCGTGGCTGGTGGACCGCATTTTTCGCAACCTGCTGGTCGATGGCACCGGCAACACGCATCGAGCCGAATTTTGCATTGACAAGCTCTTTTCGCCCGAGAGTTCGACCGGCCGGCTTGGCCTGCTGGAAATGAGGGCATTCGAAATGCCGCCGCACGCGCGGATGAGCCTTGCCCAACAGCTTCTGTTGCGCGGGTTGATCGCCCGCTTCTGGCGCGAGCCCTATAATCAGAAACTCGTCCGCTGGGGCTCCAGCCTTCACGACCGTTTCATGTTGCATCATTTCGTCCAAGACGATTTGAAGGATGTCGTCACCGATTTGCGCGACGCCGGATTCGAGTTCGAGCCCGAATGGTTTGCGCCGCACCTGGAATTCCGCTTCCCATGCTACGGCAATGTGACTCTGCGTGGCGTCGATATTGAAGTGCGGCAGGCGCTTGAGCCGTGGCATGTGCTTGGCGAACAAGGGGCGGCTGGAAGCACGGTTCGGTATGTCGATTCATCGCTCGAACGGATGCAGATCAAAGTGCGCGGAATGACTGATTCGCGGCACATCGTGGCCTGCAACGGGCGCGCGCTGCCGCTGCATCCGACCGGCACCCTCGGTGAATTTGTGGCTGGCGTGCGATTCCGAGCATGGCAACCGCCCGAGTGCCTGCACCCCACCATCGGGGTTAATGCTCCTCTGACCATTGACCTGGTGGACGGCTGGAATAACCGTTCCATCGGCGGCTGCACCTATCATGTCGCGCATCCCGGAGGACTCAGCTACACCACTCTGCCGGTCAACGCGTATGAAGCCGAAAGTCGGCGCTTGTCGCGCTTTTTCAAGATGGGACACACACCCGGTACGATGAAGATTCCTCCCGCGCAGATCAACCCCGACATGCCGATGACTCTGGATTTGCGCGCCACCTGATTGCGCTCTACCATACGAACCGATGAGCATATCCGTCGTGACAGACGAGACATTTACGGCTGCCGGTTTATTTGCCGAATACTCGCCCCTGCCGGGCATATTCGACGAAATGGAGGTTGGCGCTGGACGGCTGAGACCGCATTGGCAGCCGCTGGTGAGGTCGCTTGAACAGCATGGCCGCGATGACCTGGCTTCCCAGTGGGACCAGGCCCGGCGCACAATTCGCGAGCACGGCGTCACCTATAATATATATAGTGACCCACGGGGCATGAGTCGTCCCTGGCAGTTGGACCCTCTTCCCCTGCTGGTGCCCCAGTCCGAATGGAGCGCCATTGAGGACGGACTCATTCAGCGATCCAAGCTGTTCAACTTGATCCTGACAGATGTTTATGGCCCACAAACGCTGCTGGCAGAGGGCGCAATCCCCCCAGCCTTGGTGTTCGGCAGTCCCTTCTTTCTGCGGCCCTGCCACGGATCGCCGTCACCCAGGAACATTTATCTTCATCTCCTGGGAAGTGACATCGCCCGTTCGCCCGACGGCCAGTGGTGGGTGATCTCCGACCGCACACAGGCCCCATCGGGAATGGGCTACGCGCTGGAAAATCGCATCGTTCTCTCTCGAATTTTCGCGGATGAATTCAAGACCTGCAAAACTCGCAGGCTCGCTTCCTTCTTCCGCAAACAGCGCGAGATGCTTCGCAGCCTGGCACCGGCAAATTTGGAAAACCCCAATGTCGTGTTGCTCACCCCCGGGCCTTATAACGAAACCTACTTTGAGCACGCCTACCTTGCCCGCTATCTGGGGTTCACGCTCGTCGAGGGCGGCGATCTGACCGTGCGAAACCGCCGGGTCTTTATTAAAACCCTGGAGGGATTGCAGCCGGTGGATGTGATTCTGCGGCGCGTTGATGACACGTTCTGCGATCCTCTCGAATTGCGCGGAGATTCATTCTTGGGCGTCGCCGGATTGGTTGAGGCTGTGAGAGCGGGCAACGTGGCCATTGCAAATGCCTTGGGATCGGGCTTGATTGAAAGCCCCGCTTTCCTTGCCTTCCTGCCCAGCCTTTGCGAGAGATTGCTGGGAGAAAGGCTTAAACTGCCGTCAGTCGCCACCTGGTGGTGCGGGCAAAAGGCCGAACGCCAATATGTGACCGATAACCTCGAAAAAATGGTGATCAAGCCGGCATTCGGCACCGGCCCCCGCACCCGCTATTTCGGCGGCAGCCTAGGCGAAAAAGAACGCGCGGCGCTGCTCGCCCGGATCGCAGATCGTCCGCATGAATTCGTCGGCCAGGAGCATGTGACGCTTTCCACAACACCAGTCTGGATGGACGGCCAATTACAGCCGCGCCCGGTGGTGGTGCGCACGTTCGTCTCTGCTTATGGCGACTCCTACA
Organism: uncultured Verrucomicrobiales bacterium; assembly: GCA_903898185.1. GTDB lineage: Bacteria > Verrucomicrobiota > Verrucomicrobiia > Limisphaerales > Palsa-1400 > CAIUEN01. The sequence continues at coordinate 7,432 of CAIUEN010000526.1, read as the reverse complement.
CCGTGATGGCCGGAGGGCTGGCCCGCGTCTCAACGGCGGCGGAGGATCCCATCGTTTCGATGCAATCTGGCGGCGGCAGCAAAGACACATGGGTGCTTTCCGACGTGCCGGTGAATGAAGTCTCGCTTCTTTCCCACGCCGGAATGCCAATTCACGCGCCACGGACTACCCGCGATCTCCCCAGCCGAGTCGCTGATAACCTTTTCTGGCTGGGGCGCTACGTCGAGCGCTTGGAAGAAACCTTGCGTCTGCTTCGCTGTGTGGTTCTGCGGGTTGCGGATGAAACTGGGCCGGAAATTTCGCCCGACTCCGCCGCGCTCGCGCGCATGATGGCCGACCTCGAACTTCTGCCGTCCCGGTTCGAACGCCAAGCCAGCCTCAAAGAGTTGGAGCAGGAATTGAATGTTTTAATCTACAGCCCGGAGCGCACTGGAAGCGTCGCCGAGATCCTGGGACACGTTCGCAACATCGCCTCCGTGGCGCGCGACCGTTTTTCTGTGGACACCTGGTCGATTCTCAATCAACTGCGCCCGGGCGAGCGGTCCCGCTCTCCGCGATTCCGCCCGGTGGACGCCCTGCCTGATCTGAACACATTGATTCTGACCCTGGCTGCTTTCAGCGGCGTGGAAATGGAGAACATGACGCGCGGACTGGGTTGGCGTTTTCTTGACATGGGCCGCCGCCTCGAACGGGCATGGAGGCTGGTCCGTCTGCTCCGCGCCACAATCACCACCCAGGCTGACATCCCTTTGCTGCTCGAACCGGTGCTCGAAATTGCCGACAGCACCATGACCCATCGCCGCCGCTATTTTTCAGGCGTCCGACTCTCCACATTCCTTGAATTGCTCCTGGTGGATGAAGGCAATCCGCGCGCGCTGGCGTTTCAATTCGAAGCCCTTGCCGAACACGCGGCCCAATTGCCGGCCGCCCAGAACTCAATCTCAAACTCCGACGAAAAAGATCAAACCCGATCTTTGGCCGCCCGGCTTCGCAATGCCAAGCTGGCTCTGCTGATGCAAGCGGCCGAGGACAGTTCGACCGAGCCGCTTCAAAGCATGTTTTCCGATTTTGAAATCGGCCTTGGCCAATTGTCTGGCCAGCTCACCCAGCACTATTTCAATCACACTGTGGCGCGTGTCAGCTAATACCGTAATTCGTAAGTTCGTGAGTCGGATTGACGCTTCTTTTACCCAGTAAAATCTACCAATTCATCACTCACGAACTTACGAATTACGTTACTAAAATGCTATACAATATCACCCACACGACGGTCTATCGCTACGACGAGCCGGTGCCTCTTGCGCATCACCTGCTGCGCTTGCGTCCGCGCGCTCATCCACGCCAGCGTTGCGAAACCTGCGATATCATGGTCGATCCGCGCCCGACAATCCGAGCCGATCACGACGATCATTTTGGCAACCACACCACCTTTGTCACCGTTGAAGGCGGCCACCGGGAACTGACCGTCACAGCCCGTAGCCGCGTCGAATTACTCCCACCCGAAGACTATCTGACCGCATCCCTGTGGGGTAGGCCTCCGGCCTGCCGGTTCCCGGAGCCTCTGGCTCCGTGGACTAAATCCTCTGAATTTACCTTTGACTCCCCCCTGATCAAAACCGTTCCCATGTACGCCGATTACGCTGGTTCCTGCTTCCCCGCCGGTCGTCCACTGATCGAAGGGGCGATGGATCTAACTGGCCGCATCTACCGCGACTTTCAATTCGACCCCGAAGCCACCACGATCTCGACACCAGTCGATGAAGTTTTCAAAAACAGGCGCGGGGTCTGCCAGGATTTTGCGCATCTGGAAATTGCCTGCCTGCGCTCGCTGGGCATTCCCGCGCGTTACGTGAGCGGATACATCGAGACTACCCCCCCCTCCGGGCAAGCCGCGCCTGGCCGGAGCCGACGCCTCGCACGCCTGGATTTCGGTTTATTGCGAAGGCGCCGGATGGGTCGATTTCGACCCCACCAACAACGTCATCCCTTCAACCCGTCATATCACTGTCGCCTGGGGGCGCGACTACAGCGATGTCAGCCCCATCCGCGGCGTGATTCTCGGCAGCGGCGACCATTCCCTGCGCGTCGCCGTCGATGTTGTGCCCGCAACGTAATAACATTCTTGCCCATTCAAAGTGTGACAGCCAAACAGGGGAAGGCTCACACGAAGACACAAAGACACGAAGAGGATTGGGTATAAACAGGCTCGAAAAAAGAGAGTTCCTTCCCTGCCTCTTCGTGTCTTCGTGTCTTCGTGTGAGCCTTCCCTTAGGATGTTGAATTGATCGGGATTTCGCTCTAATAAGTTACCGCTGCATTTGTTCCCTGTTTTTTCCGTGTCAGCACATGAGCTGGTCGAGCCTTTCTCGCGTCTTGCGCTCTTTGCGCACTTTGACGTGGGGCCTGCGAGGGCTGCGGGTGTGGGTTTTAACTACATTCATAGATTTTGTGAAATGTGGAGCATGTGTTTGTTCCCCGCAAGCGCTGGCAAGGAAAGTTCGCACAAAATGGAACTATTATTATTCTCTCAAACCAACTGCTGTTAGCGTCCATGAAGAATCTGAGATGCGCACAGTTGCTTCTCTGCACCAAAGTCGCAATTGTAGTGCCGCAAAAAAGGGAATAGTCTCCACCTCGTCGGAACCAAGATTGACCGATCAACATGGCAAAAGAAAACGATCAAAAGAAGACCACGGCTCCGCCCTTGATTTTGAAGCCCAGCTTTGGGCCGCTGCCGACAAGATGCGCGGCCACATGGACGCCTCGGAATATAAGCACGTCTGCCTCGGCCTCATCTTCCTGAAATACATTTCCGACGCTTTCGAGGAGAAACGCAACCAACTCCTGTTCGGCTTCTCCGATCCCAAGAGCGAATGGTTTATCAAAGACGAACCGCAACGCGCCGATGCCGCCGAGAATCGCGACGAATATCTGGCTGCCAATGTCTTCTGGCTACCGCCCGAAGCCCGCTGGCACACCATCAATGCCAAGGCCAAGTCGCCGGAGATCGGCAAGGTCATTGACGACGCGATGGGCGCGATTGAGCGCGAGAATTCCACGCTCAAGGGCGTGTTGCCGCGCGATTACGCCCGGCCCAGCCTCGACAAAGTCCGGCTCGGTGGACTTGTGGACATCATCAGCAACATCGGCTTCAACGAATCGGCGGCGAGGTCCAAGGACGTGCTCGGGCGCGTCTATGAATACTTTCTGGGAAAATTCGCCAGCGCGGGAGGCAAGGGCGGCGGCGAGTTCTACACACCGCAATGCGTCGTGCAGGTGCTCGTGGACATGCTTGAACCCTACAAAGGTCGCGTGTTCGATCCATGCTGCGGTTCAGGCGGCATGTTCGTGTCCTCGGAAAAATTCGTGGAAGAACACGGCGGACGCGTGGGCGACATCGCGGTTTACGGGCAGGAATCCAACTACACCACCTGGAAACTGGCGCGGATGAATCTCGCCATTCGCGGCATTGAAGCCAATCTCGGTCCGCGCAACGCCGACAGCTTCCGGCAGGATTTGCATCCCGACCTCAAGGCTGATTTCATACTCGCCAATCCGCCTTTCAACATGAGCGATTGGGGAGGCGAAAATCTGCGGCAGGACGTGCGCTGGAAATTCGGGATGCCGCCGGTGAACAACGCCAACTACGCCTGGATTCAACATTTCATCCATCATCTCTCGCCCGTGGGCTTGGCGGGCTTCGTCATGGCGAACGGTTCCATGTCCACGCAAACCTCGAACGAAGGCGAGATTCGCAAGGCGTTGATTGAAGCCGACCTGGTGGATTGCATGGTCGCGCTGCCCGGCCAGTTGTTTTTCACCACGCAAATTCCCGTCTGCCTCTGGTTTTTGGCCCGCGACAAAAAGAATCACAAGCGCCGCGACCGTCGTGGCGAGACGCTTTTTATTGACGCGCGGAAAATGGGCGTGCTGGTTGATCGCATCCACCGTGAGTTGACTCCTGACGAACTTAAAAAAGTTTCGGACTGCTATCATGCGTGGAAATCCAAAGATGGTAGGGCGGGCAGTCCTCTGCCCGCTGCTGGTGGCAAGACAAATGAACGGCGCGCACGGAGTGACGCGCCCTACCATGACGAACTTGGCTTCTGCAAATCCGTCAAACTCGAAGAAATCCGCACGCATGATTACGCCCTCACGCCCGGTCGTTATGTTGGCGCAGAGGAAGTCGAAGACGATGGCGAACCAATCGAGGAAAAGATGAAACAACTGACTACGACGCTGGAAGAACAATTCACGGAGTCGGGAAAGTTGGAGAAAATTATTCGCGGAAATTTGAAAGCCCTCAACCTCTGATCAAATTATGACCATCAATGAATTGATTGCCGAACTGCGGAAGCATCCGCCTCAAACTCGGGTTGTCGTGTCAGGCTACGAGGATGGTTTAGACGATATCTCACGGCTCATCGCCACTTCTATCTCGCCAAAGCCGAAGCCGAAACCATACGAGGGTCGGTGGGAAATCGAAGAATCGGGTGAACCTGCCATTTTCCTTTTTGGACGTGGCCGTGACGAAGAATGATGAGCGACCGGCTACAACTCGAAGTCCACGGCTTGAATACCCCAACGGGGTATTGCCCCAAAGCCCAGGGTGGCTCGTGCCTCGCAACCCTGGGCTGGAGGACATAATTTCTTTGGGATTGACGCAGGGGCGGCGTCCGCCGCCTGGCCACCCGCGCCCAGCGGGAAAGGAGGCCGGAAGTGAGCGGGTGGCAAACAATTCGTCTTGGCTTTGCCTGCGAAAAAATTGGCAGCGGAGCTACGCCGCGCGGAGGCAGCGAAGTTTATCAAGCAACAGGCATTTCTCTCATTCGCAGCCAGAACATTTACAACGACGGCTTCAAGCGTGATGGCTTGGCTTTTATCGGCGACAAGCACGCGCGAGAATTGGAAAACATAAATGTTCAGGGAGATTCGGTTGCGCGAGTCTGCCAAGTTCCCGACAAGATTCTGCCCGCTCGCGTCAACCAGCACGTTGCAATTATTCGACCAAGGCAAGGAACACTTGATGCCAGATTTCTTCATTACTTTTTAATTCATCCGCAAACGCAGGCGCACATGCTGAGTTTGGCTGGTGCTGGGGCAACGCGCAATGCGTTGACAAAAGGAATGATTGAAAGCTTTGAAATCAAAGCTCCTTCCTTCTCCGAACAGCGCGCGATTGCTGCGGTGTTGGGTTCGCTGGACGACAAGATTGAGTTGAACCGGCGGATGAACGAGACGCTGGAGGCGCTGGCCCAGAGCCTGTTCAAATCCTGGTTCGTGGACACCACCCAATCCGCCCTCCCCAAAGGCTGGCGCGAAACCACCATTGGCGAGCTTTGCGAGTTTGCTTACATGGCCTACATGAGCAAGGAGGTTCTGCCGCCAGCGGATGTTCAAGAAGCTTTTGACAAACAAGTGCGACCGCTTTTTGAACGGGTTCATCACAACGACGAAGAATCCCGCACGCTCGCCGCGCTGCGGGACGCGCTGCTGCCGAAGCTGCTGTCGGGCGAGTTGCGCGTGGTGGCCGGAATGGACAGCGTGGACATAATGGACGCATAATGAAATGACATGAATGAGCCGGAAAAACTGATTCCGCTGCATGGCGGCTACCGGAAGTTGAAAAGCTTTCAGGTGGCGCAACTGGCCTACGATGTGACGGTGCGTTTCTGCGACCGCTACATCGAGAAGCGCAGCCGCACCCACGACCAGATGGTGCAGGCGGCGAGATCGGGCGTGCAGAACATCGCGGAGGGCAGCCAGGCCAGCGGCACGTCCAAGAAAATGGAACTTAAGCTCACGAACGTGGCGCGCGCCAGCCTGGAGGAACTGCGGCTGGACTATGAAGACTATTTGAGGCATCGCGGGCTGGCGCAGTGGCCGCGCGAAGACGCGCGCCGGGCAGAACTGATAGCGGCGCGCCCCGCCACAACGGATGACGTGGCGGCTTGGGTGAAAGATGTTCATGGACGGAGTGGACAACAGGGACAGGGTGGACGGGGCAAAACTGAAACGAAGTCCACAGCGTCCACCAAGTCCACGGTGTCCACCTTTCCAGAGATAGCGGCTAACGGCGCATTGACGCTGCTCGCGGTAGCGTGCAGCCTGCTCGACCGTCAGATAGCCACAATGGAAAAGAAATTTGTGGAAGAAGGCGGCTTCACCGAGCGGCTCTACCGCGTGCGCAGTGAAAGGAGAACCCGTGGCTAAACTCACCGAATCCGTCGTGGAAACTGCCAAGGCGGTTGAGACGACCTTGCGGGCGGCGGGTGTTCAGCAATGTAGCGCAGCCGTCGCGGCTGCGGGTTCGGGCGGCGTCTCGCCGCGCGAAGGAACACCCGGCGGGGACGCCTGCGCTACGCGAGGGAATGGCGACCGTCGGGCCGGCGTGATCTAGCCCGTAGAAAACTGGACAAGTTTCCGCTTCAATGCCTTCCCACTTTTTGGAACCATCAGCCGTACTGAATGGAGAGAAAAAGGAAGGAAAACGGAAACGAATATCCAATATCGAACAAGGAATTTCCAATGATGAAGTAGAGAAGCCATCAAATCTGGAACTGAACTCGGTGTTGGAACGCTTTTTCACTTCATTATTGGACATTCCTTGTTCGATATTGGATATTCGTTGCGATATTTTCGATGGTTCTTTTTCCCCTCAAATTCAGTACGGCTGATGGTTCCAAAAAGTGGGAATTTTTTGAGGCTTGAAATCGGCTGTTTTTCTACGGGCCGGCGTGATCTGGCACACGCAGGGCAGCGGCAAAAGTCTTTCGATGGTGTTTGACTGGCTGCTGGAAAGAACATAAACGCAAATATGACAATACGGCTGACTCGTTCACGCATGATCATGGTCGTATTTGGATGCATAAGAATTCATGTTTTTTCGACATGCGCACGGTAAGAACATCGCATTTCCGAACGCACTTACACCCTGCAGTTTAATCATAAGCCATCTGGGGTCAATCTATTTTTTGAAAAAAACTTGCAAATGTGGACAATTGCGCGAAGTTTATCTCCGAAGTCGAATAATCTGAATCAATAGTTACCGGGGTTTGTTTTGTGCGCACGTCCCGTTTTTGATAATGTTATGAATTCAAAAAGTCAGAATCGTTCGGAATGGACATGGATATCTTGTCAAAAGATTTTCACCCTCATTCAGCATGACTTGCCAATCCTTGGCATTGCTCTTGTTCAGTTGTCCCTCGTCACTCCGCAACTCCTCGCCCAGTCTGGTGACAGTTGCGTGCCACCTCCCCCCGGTATGGTCGCTTGGTGGCCGGGTGACGGTTTTGCGCTGGATGTTGTGGGGACTAATCATGGCACATTGCAAAACAACACCAGTTATGGCACGGGCAAGGTTGGGCGGGCTTTCAGCTTCAATGGCGTCAATGATTATGTTCAGGTCGGAGCGCCAACGAGCCTTGTATTC
>CAIUEN010000525.1 GCA_903898185.1 uncultured Verrucomicrobiales bacterium | reverse complement strand
TCACATTCCAAGCGTAACACCCGACTAAAGTCGGGTGTCACTGAGAAGGCGATTATCAGCATGAACTATTTTTCCTCAATTCAACACCCTAGCATCTCCCCAAGCGATCCCGGCACCTACACCAGGCTCGCTGATGGCATCCGCCAATTCGGCCACGACGTCGAGGGCGATCTGAAAGAACTCTGGCGGCGACTGATCTTCTCGCTTCTCGCCAGCAATTATGACGACCATCTTCGCAACCATGGTTTTCTGATGCGCCAAGCCGGGATGTGGTCGCTCTCGCCAGCCTTTGACCTTAATCCCGTGCCGGAAATTGACCGCGTTCGGATCAACAAAACGCCCATCAGCGAGGACCCTCAAGAACCGAGCATTGCCGGAGCTCTCGACGCGGCAGCTCGTTTCGGGATCAAACCCGCCGCCGCCAAGCTCATTTTGGGCGAAGTTCTCACCGCTGTATCAGCCTGGCGGCAAATTGGCGGCAGACTCCGTGTCAAAGCATCCACCCTTGATGCTTATGCCAGCGCTTTTGAGCACGAACGGATGGACGAAGCCAGGACGCTGCTGAAAGCAAGGATTTGCCGGGATTGATCGCGCAAGGAAGCACGGTGGCAGAAACGATGGGAATTGCGCAGGATGTAGTCCTCAAGTTGGGGAGTTGGAACTTTAAAAAGCACCAGTGAATCGGCGTAAAATGGTCAAAATGCAGGTGCTTTTAAATCTTCCAACTCCCTCAAACATGCGTGGTCCTCATAATTTCCGCGCAAGATGCGCTCAGCTTCACCCCTCTGCTCGTTCGCCCGGACCGGATTAGCGTTTATTTGCGCCAATGAGTGATTTCACCCGTCTGGAGCCACTGATTACACACTTTATCATTGAAAAACGGACTTGTTATGGACATATTTCAAGGATGCAGGCTTTTATCGCCCGTCCTGAACTCCTTGATCGCATTATGTCCGGGCTCGCAAGCAGTCCGGTCACGGCTTTGTTGGGACCTCGCCAGTGTGGCAAAACCACGATAGCCCGGGATATTGCCAGTCAACATTCCGGCGCCTACTTCGATCTTGAGAATCCTCGCGATCAGGCCCGACTGCAGAACGCGCAGACGATTCTTGAAAGCATCAATGGATTGATTGTGTTGGATGAAATTCAACACCAACCGGAACTGATGCCGCTGCTGCGAGTGCTTTCGGATCGCCAACCGCTGCCAGCCCGCTTCTTGATTCTCGGCAGCGCATCGCCGACGTTGATGAAAGGCTGCTCGGAAACCCTCGCTGGCAGGGTACATTTTGTGGATATGAGCGGTTTTTCTATGGAGGAAACGGGGACGGGGCAAACGGATGCCTTGTGGCTGAGGGGCGGTTTTCCGGATTCGTTTCTGGCTGCGAACGATGCAGCCAGTCTAAAGTGGCGTGATGATTTCATTCAGACATTTCTGGAACGTGATCTTCCGTTGCTGGGGATTGGAGCGCCCTCGCAAACTTTGCGACGCTTCTGGACAATGACTGCCCACTATCACGGACAAACCTGGAACGGAACCGAGATCGGCGCATCCTTGGGGGTTTCGCATCAGACATCCCGCCGTTATGTGGATTCATTGACCGACGCCTTTGTTCTGCGGCAATTGCAGCCTTGGTTTGAAAATACAGGAAAGCGGGTGGTGAAATCCCAAAAAGTCTATGTCCGGGACTCGGGCCTGTTGCATGCGCTGCTGGGCATCCTGGATTTGCCATCCCTGCAATCCCATCCGAAACTGGGAGCCTCCTGGGAGGGTTTTGTGATCGAGCAAATCCTCAATTGGGCTGGGGAACGCAATGCGTATTTCTGGGCAACTCACAGCCGGGTAGAACTGGATTTGATGGTTTTGTCCAAAGGCAAACGCTGGGGCTTCGAGATCAAATACCAGGACGCTCCCAAAATCACCAAATCAATGCGCATCGCCATGGAATATCTGCAACTGGAGCGATTGTGGGTGGTCTTTCCCGGCCAGGTAGGATATCCCATGGACGATAAGATTGAGTGCATCCCGCTGGCTCAATTGAAAAATGTCCGGCAGACCATCCTGGATTTCCAATCGACAAACGGGGTATCCACTTAACGCAAACGCACACAAAGCGTGGCGCAAGATGCCCATGGATGATCGAAAAAAAGCGCAACATTTCTTTTGTCAGCAATTCTCATTATGG
>CAIUEN010000524.1 GCA_903898185.1 uncultured Verrucomicrobiales bacterium | reverse complement strand
TCAATGATCGTGCTCACTCTTCTTGTAATCAAATAATCCGAGGCTTTATTAAGCACGGAAAATGAGGCTTGATTGAAAAACAAGCAATCCATCAATTAGCGTGAATCAATCGCCATCAAATATCGCGCTCGCTCTCACAGGATGATGCTGATGCCGATCCCAATGACGATGTCCAGGTGGTAGGGATTGATCTTGCTGGAAAAAAGCGAAATCACCAGGCTGGCAAAAACCGCCGCCAACAACAGGAGTTTCGGGCGGGTGACCATCCGTTCTAAAGTCGCTCCCACATGGGACAGACCTCTGGTCTGCCGGTTCCAGGAGCCTTCGGTTCCTTGGACGCCAATCGACTTTAGAGCGCCCTTGGTGTTCATCAGACCTTTTCCACCTCGGTTTTGCCCAGGATGCCGGAGGGTTTGAACAGGAGGATCGCGATTAAAATGGCAAACGCGATGGCGTCGCGGTAATTGGAGGCGGACGAAGCGCCAACAAATGTTTCGGTGATACCCAGCACAAACCCGCCCAGCGCCGCTCCCGGCAGGTTCCCGATTCCGCCCAGCACCGCCGCAACGAACGCTTTGAGACCCGGCATGATTCCCATCAGCGGCTCAATGCTTGGATAATTCATCGCGTAAAGAACTCCGCCGGCCCCTGCCAGAGCCGAGCCGATACCAAACGTGAAGGAAATCACCCTGCTGACATGGATGCCCATCAGCGCCGCAGCCTGCGGATTGTTGGATACCGCGCGCATGGCGGTGCCGATCTTGGTGTTCATCACGATGAACCGGAGCGCGACCAGGAGCAGGAGGGTTGAACTCAATACCAGCGCCTGATTGATGGTCAGACTGAGCGTTCCGAGTTCAGCGATGGGTTGGTCCGCAATCAACTCTGGAAAGTACTTTGGGTTTGCGCCAAAAATCAGTTGCCCGGAGTACTCAAGGAAAAGTGAAACTCCGATGGCTGTGATCAAAACGATCAGTTTGGGTCGATCTCGCAAAGGGCGGTATGCAAGGCGCTCAATGAGCATTCCGAGCGCGGCGCAGAGGATCATCGCCACGAGCATGACTGTCGCGAACTCTCCAAAACCTGGTCTTTGAAGTGACGCTGGCAGTTTGGGCACCACGTAAAATCCGATGAAAGCGCCGATCATGAACACATCACCATGAGCGAAGTTGATGAAGCGCAAAACCCCGTAAACCATCGTGTAGCCCAGCGCGATGAGGGCAAAAATCGCTCCCAGGGAAAGACCGTTGATAAGTTGCTGGAGAAATTCGCTCAAAGCTGCGGTTTAAGGATGAATCGTTTCGAGATACGTAAACTTGCCGTCCTTGATCTGGAGGATAACCGCCGACTTTGAGGCGTTGCGCGAGGGGTCCAGCGTGATTATGCCCGTGACAGCCGTGAAGTCCTTGGTGGTGGCGATGGCATCGCGCAGCTTCTGACGGTCGGTGCTTCCGGCCCGTTTGATGGCATCGGCCAGGATCAGCGCTGAATCATAGCCAAGCGCGGCCATCGCATCGGGTGGAAAACCGTACTTGGCTTTGAAGTTTTTGACAAATTCCCGCACTTCATGACGGGCGGCTTCCGGCGAGAAATGAGTCGAGAAATAGGCGCCTTCAATCCCGCTGCCGGCGATTTGCGCCAAATTCGCCGATTCCCAGCCATCTCCACCAAACATTGGAACCTTGATTCCCAACTGCCGCGCCTGCCGGATGATCAGGCCGACATCGGTGTAGTAAGCGGGAACGAAAACCGCCTCAGGGTTGGCTGCGCGAATCGTCGTCAACTGAGCTCTGAAATCTTTATCGCCTCCACTGAAATCGCGTTCGGAGATAATCTCGCCTCCGGCTGTCTTGAAGCTGCTGATGAAATTCCTGGCCAAGCCGACGCTGTAATCGCTTTTGACATCCTTCAAGACCGCAACCTTTTTCGCTTTGAGTGTTTTGGTCGCAAATTCCGCGAGAAGTTTGCCTTGGAAAGCGTCCGTGAAGCAGGCACGGAAAATATAATCCCCTTTTTCAGTGACCTCGGGATTGGTCGATGCCGGTGAAATCATCGGAACTTTCTCAGCCTGGCAAATCGGCGCCGCTTCGAGCGAACGCGATGAAGCAACCTCGCCGAGAATAGCCACGACATTGTCGCGCGAGATCAACTTCCGCACGACTGTGGCTGCCTGGCCGGACTTGGATTGGTCATCTTCGTAAATCAGCTCGATTTTCTTTCCGAGCACACCGCCGTGCGCATTGATTTCCTCGATCGCCAGGGTAGTGCCATTATGCGAATACTGGCCGAAACTGGCTTCCTTGCCGGTGAGAGATGCGAACTCGCCGATCCGGATGGTGTCCTGGGCGGCATCGCTGGCCAGAACCAGCATTGCAGCCAGCGCAAAAACGGAATGGCGCACTCGTCTCATATTCTCAGGTCCCATCCGACAGCTACAGCATGATGGTCTGCTCTCTCGCCGGTCCCACCGACACAATCTTCAGTTTCGCTCCGCTCAATTCAGCAATTGCCTTTAGATACCCGCGAGCCTTTACCGGCAGTTCCTTCCAACTCTTGGCTTTAGATGTCGAGACTTTCCATCCTGGGAACTCGGCATAGACTGGTTTGCACTTGGAGAGCGTCTCAATGTCAGCCGTGACGTAATCGTATTTGGCCGATCCGTCCCGGTAACCGATGCAAACCTTGATCGTCTCCAGGGAATCCAACCCGTCCAAGTTGGTTACTGCCAAATCGTCGATGCCGTTGACCATCGTCGCATGCCGGGTGGCGACAGAGTCGAACCATCCGCAACGGCGCGGACGCCCTGTGGTGGCGCCAAATTCGCGTCCCATCGCGTGCAACATGTCGGCAATCTCAGGGTTTTCGGTCGGCAGCGGTCCCTCGCCAACACGCGTGATGTATGCTTTCATGACTCCCACGACGCGATCTATGCGGTTGGGAGGAACTCCCGAGCCGGTGCATGCGCCGCCAGAGGTGGTATTCGACGAGGTGACAAATGGATAAGTGCCGTGATCAATGTCCAAGAACGTGCCTTGGGCGCCTTCGAAGAGAATCTCCAGCCCTTTTTGGGTCGCTTTATGCAACAAGACGACGGTATCGGTGACGTATGGCTTGAGGCGGTCTCCCGCCTTCCGGTAATCCGCATGCACCTGCTCGTACGATAGCGGCTTGGCACCCAAAGCTTTCAAAATCTCGTTGTGCTCGTTGATTCGATCCCGGAGAACCGAGGCGAAACGCTCCGGACTGATCAGGTCGATCATTCGCAGTCCGGTGCGGGCTGCCTTGTCGCCATAAGCCGGCCCGATGCCTCGCTTGGTGGTGCCAATCTTGTTCTTGCCCTTGAGAGCCTCGCGCTGTTCATCCAGTTCCCGGTGATAGGGCAGAACCAAGTGAGCCGATTGGCTGATAAACAGGTTTTTAACCTTGACCCCTAACTCCGCAAGGTGATCAATTTCAGCCACCAAATCAACCGGATCGATGACCACACCATTGCCAATGACGCAGGTCTTGCGCATGCGCAGAATGCCCGATGGAATAAGGTGCAGAACAAACTTCTTTTTACCGACGAAAACGGTGTGTCCGGCGTTGTTTCCGCCCTGAGTGCGAACCACCACGTCCGCCGATTCGGTTAGAACGTCGATTATTTTTCCTTTGCCCTCGTCGCCCCATTGAGCGCCCACTAGTATCGTATTGGCCATATATTTTCCGGGATGCAGCCGACCGGCTGCTCCTATTTCAAAATGCGTTCTTTCTCAATAAATTGGCGCGCGCGTCCTGCGCGCGCCACCACGACAATAAAAATCCCCGAAATGTAAATTCGGGGTTTGCTCGAGTATTTACGCGCAGAAGGTAGAGAGATGTTTGTCTGCTGTCAACGGGGAATACGGCAAAAGCAGCAATTCTCATTATGT
>CAIUEN010000523.1 GCA_903898185.1 uncultured Verrucomicrobiales bacterium | reverse complement strand
TCTATGCCAAAGGCGTGCGCTTGTGCAAAGCGGCCAAGGCGAAATTAGAAGAGCGATTGCAGCGATCACCCACTTTGCCTAAATGGGATGTTCTTATTGAGCCGTGCGCTCTGGTATGATTATTTCTTCCAACTCCCTTAGTGTTTTTCCACTTCCTTGCTCAAAATGAGAATTGCTGGTCATTTTTCCAGTCCGCCATCGTTTTTTCATAGCGCGGGAGGTTGTTTCGACGCCGTTTTTGGCTGCAACGCCCTTTTTTTCCCGGATGTGGAGACCCCGCCTTCGTGGGTGCCGTGGTTTTTCCATGGTCTGGTTCCCAAGCCCAAGGAATGCCGAATTAACATGGCAGACTAATTTGATATTTTTGCTGTCCGTTTTTTCTGGTAATTGTCTTCTCAATGCATACATTTTCTTGCGCATCAACGGTGGCTGTTTCGGAATCTGCTTTATGAATCTCTGCACCTCAGTGTCGGAAGACTCATGCATCCATGGGGCAACCCATGTGGGGCAGGGGAAGCTGTCTGATCTGGTTCCAATCTCAGAACCGCTGCATGGCGCTCTCGCCGTGATGAACTTTGAAGTCACCCCATAACCATGCCTCGACTATCCCTTGCCAAACTCGAACGCCACCTCTATTCCGTTGCCGACCGGCTGCGGCAGGAGGGCCTCGATGCGGCCACTTACAAGGATTACATCTTCGGAATACTCTTCCTGAAACGCTGCTCCGACGTGTTTGACGCAGAGAACGAGAAGATTGTCGTGCGCAAGGTCGAGCAAGGCATGGCGCTCAGTGATGCGAAAACACAATACGGTGAAAACCCCGATTACTACGATGGCTTCTTCGTTCCCGAGCGCGCCCGCTGGAAAAACCTTCAAGACAAGCTCAACGACGCCACCGCTGTCTATGGCAGCGTCCTTGATACGGCTTTGGGTGCTTTGAGCGAGGCCAATGAATCTCTTGAACACGTCCTTGATCACATCAGCTTCCTTCGCACTCAGGGGACAAAACGCATTGTTTCCGACGACTGTTGCAAAGACCTCGTCCGCCTTTTTGGACGCCACCGCCTGCGTAACGAGGATTTTCAGTTCTCTGATCTGCTCGGCGCGGCTTACGAGTTTCTCATCAACATGTTCGCCGAATCGGCGGGCAAAAAGGGTGGCGACTTCTACACACCGCGCGATGTTATCCGGCTCATGGTGCGTGTTCTCAAGCCCACTCCCGGCATGAGCGTGTATGACCCGACTTGCGGTTCGGGCGGAATGCTCATCATAAGCCGCGAGTTTATCGAGCAATCCGGTGGCGACCCAACCGACCTCCGCCTTTGCGGCCAGGTCAACGATGCCTCCGCGTGGTCCATCTGCCGCTTGAACATGCTCCTGCACGGAGTGCCCGGCGCGGATATTCAGTTGCAGGACACACTTCTCCACCCGCTGCACCGCGACGCAGGCGAATTGGAACGTTTCGACCGCGTCATTGCCAATCCGCCCTTCAGCCAGAACTACACCCGCAGCAACATGGAATTTCCCGAGCGCTTCCGTTGGGGCTGGTGTCCGACCTCAGGCAAGAAGGGCGACCTCATGTTTGCCCAGCACATGCTCGCCGTTTGCAAATCGAATGGCATGGTCGCTACTGTTATGCCCCACGGAGTGCTTTTTCGTGGCGGCGCGGAAAAGGAAATCCGCAAGAAATTCCTTGAACAAGACCTCATCGAAGCCGTCATCGGCCTGCCGCAAAACCTGTTCTACGGCGCGGGCATCCCGGCCTGCATTCTGGTGATGCGGCCCAACCTCATCGGCAAGTCGCCCAATCCCAACAAGCCCGCACACCGTCGTGGCCATGTGTTGTTCATCAATGCCGATGCCGAGTTTCATGCCGGCCGCGCGCAAAATTATCTCCGCCCCGAGCACGTCGAGAAAGTCGTTTCCACTTTCGACCGCTACCAGGACATTCCCGGCTACGCACGCAGCGTGTCGCTGGAGGAAATCAGCAGCGAGGCCAACGATTTCAATCTCAACATACGTCGCTATGTGGACAACTCGCCTCCGCCAGAACCACACGACGTGCGCGCTCACTTGCTCGGCGGCGTGCCAGTGGTTGAAGTGGCAGACAAACGCCCGCTCTTCGACGCGCTCGGTTTCAATCCGGCCCACGCCTTCGCCGAACGAACGAAAGATCCGAGATACTTCGATTTTGCGCCCGTGCTCCCCGATCGCGCGGCCATCCGCCCGCTGGTCGAGAATGATCCAGGCGTTCAGGCGCGGTTCGTGGCTGTGCGCCAGCACCTCGACGCGTGGTGGCAGGAACATTCAACTCGCATCGCCGACCTGCCCAAGCGTCGCGACCTCAATCGCGTCCGCACCGATTTCCTCGATACGTTCGTCGCCACACTGCTCCCCTTGAAAACCTTGGATCGCTTCAAGCTTGCTGGCATCATCGCCACTTGGTGGACGGACACGCTGCCCGACTTCAAGACCCTGCTCGAAAACGGATTCCCCGGCGTCATTGACGGCTGGGTGGATGCCATCGCCGACGCCGTGGAAGATGACGAAGCTTCCGGGCCGGTTCTCGACCCCTTCGGCCACAAGCTCGTCCGCCGCATCATGGCCGACTATCTGGAACGTATCGCCGCTGCCAAGGCAGACATCGCCCGGCTCAAGAGCGAGAAGGAAGCCTTCGAGCAAAGCAACGCGCCCGACGACTTGGATGAGGATGAATTGGCAAGCTGGAATTACGCCAGGGAGCTCGAATCGCAAATCAAGGAGACCAAGGACGCCATCAAGGAAAAGCTCCAAGCTGCGAAATATCTTTCCGGCCGGCAAAAGAACCTCGGAAAGGCTTCCAAGGCTGCTGCGACAATAATCGCTACGCTTTCCGGCGAAGGGCCGAAGTCCATCGCGCGGGCTCGTAAGATAGGCATTCCCACTGCCGAACTGGAGGAGGCTCTGCGGCAAAACAAAGCAACGGAGAGAGAATGTCAGGGTGAACTGGAACAGTTGTCTGTCCAACTCGCCGCCATTGAGTCCTCCTGCCAGCCTTGCCACGATCGTATCACTTCAGTTGAGCAGCGACTCCTGCCCTATGAGCAGCTCAAGCAACACCTTGCAGAAGCCCGCGCCCGTTTCCGCACGCTGACCGATGAATTTGTAAACGAACTCAAGTCCCGATGCGACGTGATGATTGACAAGAAAAAGCGCGAACTGGTGCTCGAACTCTTTGCGCAGGACGTGTTGGCTGGACTCGACGCCGCCTTGGTCGAGAAGCGGCAGGAGTTGGTGCGATTTATCGAGGGGCTGTGGGATAAGTATCGAGTGACGCTGACAGATTTGCGACACGAGCGGTACAGAGTAGAAACAGGTTTGGAGAACTTCTTGACGCAACTGGCCTACAGATGAACGCACAGGAAACCAACGCAATCGCCGACCTAGCCGAAGTGAATCCAAGGGTGGATCTGCAGCGAATGCGCGAGGACACACCTGTTTCTTTCATCCGGATGTCGGACGTGACCGAAAGTGGTCAATGGGTGAATCGCCAGGAACGACGCTTTGATGACGTGCGTTTTGGATACACGCCGTTCGCTGAAGATGACGTGCTTTTCGCAAAAATCACGCCTTGCATGGAGAACGGCAAAGGAGCGCATGCTATAGGTCTGGCGAACGGGGTAGGCTTTGGCAGCACTGAGTTTCACGTATTGCGCGCGCGGGGCGAAAATTCTGCACGCTTCCTTTTCCATTGCTTACAAGATAGTAACACACGCATGCGAGCCATTGCATTTATGGGTGGTTCTGCGGGGCAGCAGCGAGTTCAGTCAGACTTTTTCACGAACTTCCGAGTTCCCAAATTGGGAATTGCAGAGCAGTCCCGCATTGCGGCGGTTCTGGACACAGTTGACGAGGCAATCTCAAAGACCGGTGCGGTGATTGCGAAGCTGCGGCAGGTGCGCGTCGGCTTGCTCCACGACCTCCTCACCCGCGGCCTCGACCAGCACGGCCAACTCCGCGACCCCATCGCCCACCCTGAACAATTCCAAGACTCCCCTCTCGGGCAAATCCCCAAAGAGTGGGAGGTAACGAGTCTTGGGGAAGCTTTGTCAATGCAAGCAGGCGAGATGTTGACCAGTGAAGACGTTTCAGAAATGGGAACGTATCCCGTTTTCGGCGGGAATGGCGTTCGGGGATTTACTTCGCGTTTTACCCACCATGGGCGTTACGCCATAATTGGGAGGCAGGGAGCTTTGTGCGGAAACATCGTCATGGCCTCGGGAAAATTCTTCGCTACTGAGCACGCAGTTGTTTGTGCTCCAGTAAAAAAAATCAGTGCGGGATGGTTGGCCTGTTATCTCACGCGCATGAATCTTAATCGCTTTTCCGAATCGTCGGCTCAACCTGGACTGTCCGTTCAAAAAATATCGTTTCAGAAGATCGCGCTCCCCAAGATTGAAGAGCAGACGATTATCGAAGCTCAATTAGACGCAGCCGATAAGAGCCTGAGCGCCGAGGAAAACGAGAAGGCAAAACTCCACCATCTGAAATCCGGCCTGATGACCGACCTTCTCACCGGCCGCGTCCGCGTGCCCGTGCTCGACTTGTCCACAACGAAACTATAAGCTTTCCCTATGCTGCCACTTGTGGCCATACATCATTGGAACGTCGATGGCATCTTGTCGCCGATTGACGCGGAGGCTTCGACATCGTCCGATCGGGATCTCTACGCCGTCCCCTTTTCCGAACACTATGCGCAGCATTGAGCAACAAAGTCTCTTATCGGAACGGTCTGCTCTGGAGCGCATGATTGCCGATATGCCAGTAGAGGATGTGATTGACCTGCGAAGCCTCAAGGTGCGGCTTGAAATCATCAATCGAGAGCTGGCAGAGCTTTCTGGCGAGGCGCAGCTTGGGCAGGACACCCTTCAGATTAAGAAATGACCAACGCCACACCCATCTGATACATTTTCATTATGTTAAAGAAGTTCACATTGGCCAACTTCAAGAGTTATCGAGATGCATCGCTCGACCTTTCGCCGCTGACCTTGTTGATTGGTGCCAATGCTTCCGGGAAAAGCAATGCCTTGGAGGGCATGCAAATGCTTTCGTGGCTCTCGCGGGGGCGGCGTCTTGAAGATGTGTTTCAAGCGGTGCAGGAATCGGAATTGCTCATTCGTGGGACGGTTTCCGACCTGACCTATGAAGGTGCCGCCAGCTTCCGTTTAGGCTGCGTCCTCCAACACCTGTCGGAGTGGAGCGATTTGGTGGTCGAGATCAGCGTCGGGCCGGAGGGAATGCGGATTGTCCAGGAACGTGTGGGAAGCCCCAATGAAAATCTCCCGCTGTATCAAGTGGATCAGGGTATCAGCGGCTTCTCGCATGATCTGCTGGTCAGCTACAATAATTTCTCGCGCGGCGGCAACAAGCCGCAGATCACCTGCACCGATCAGCAGGCGGTGTTCACACAATTGCTGACGCCAGCCCGGTTTGCCGCGCAGCACGAGCGTTCGCAAAAAGAAATTTCCACGGTGGCAAAGTCGTTCATGCAGGCATTGGAGCGCATTCTTTTTCTGGACCCGATGCCGCGCCGAATGCGGAATTACAGTTTCATCGTTGACAAAGTATTGAAAGGGGATGGCAGCAATATCTCCAGCACGCTTTATGATTTATGCGTCACGCAGCAGGCCAAGGAGAAAATGCTCTCGTTTGTGCGCGATTTGCCCGAGCAGGATATCAGCGACATCCAGTTCCTCGAAGGGCCAAGGAAGGAAGTGATGGTTAAACTGGAGGAGACTTTTGGCGGCAAAAAGCAGTTCCGTGAGGCAGCCGTTTTGTCCGATGGAACACTACGGGTAATCGCGGTTGCGGCGGGGCTGCTGTCAGCTCCCACGGGTTCAACCGTCGTCGTGGAGGAGATCGACAATGGGGTGCATCCCAGCCGGGCAAAGACGCTGTTGGCCAATATTGAAAAGGTGGCACGGGAACAGAAACTGGTGGTTCTTTTGACGAGCCATAATCCCGCCCTGCTGGATGCCTTGCCCATTACCGCGATTCCCGACGTTGTGTTCTGTTACCGCGACCCGCAACAGGGGGACAGTCGCTTGGTGCGATTGGAAGCACTGCCAAATTACCCCGAACTGGTTGCTCAAGGCCCGTTGGGGCGTTTGGTGACACAGGGAGTCTTGGATCGGATGGTCAAGACTGCAAAGCCGTCAGAGGAAAAACAGCGTGAGGCATTGGCCTACGTGGAGCAATTGGAACTGAGCACGGACAAACGATGAGCATTTGTTTAATCGACACCAGTGTCTTCTGCAACGTCATCCGGGTGCCAAACCGGGATCAGTACCATACGGACGTCATAACGCAACTGAGGCAACTCATCACTGAGAGAACTACATTGCTTCTGCCCATGGCTGCAGTGGTCGAAACAGGCAACCATATTGCGCAAAATGGCAATGGTGCCGAGCGTCGCCGGGCGGCAGAGCGATTCGTGAGCGAAGTCACCGCAGCCATCGATGGGCACACCCCCTGGACGCCGACGCCGTTTTTTGAGATGGTTTCAATACAATCTTGGCTGGCAGAATTTCCAGACCGGGCGATGGGTGGTCTGGGTCTGGGCGATTTGACCATCGTGAAAGAATGGGAACGCCAATGCGCCCTCCATCGAGGAAGACGGGTTTTCATTTGGTCGCTGGATGGGCACCTTGGCGTTTTTGATCGCGCGCCTGAGCTTGTCTAAACAAGATAGCCTCGGCCATGATGACTTTATGAAAATCCAATGGGAATACGATTTGGTCGAGCGCCACTTTTGCAAACAGCTCAAGGCAATGGGCTGCCAGTGGAAGGAGATGATGCGGGAGGTGGTGGAATGGTGGCAGGGCAAGGATGTCGAGCTTCTCCCAAGCCGAACAACCGGGCACGCTACGGATCAGGAACTATTGTCTGGCAGAACCGTGGGCCGCAATGGTCCAAGAGACCTTAAATAGCGCAAGGTCTAAGAAAGCCTGAATTGTATGCTTTGCCGCAATTATTTAAGAATACACAATATATAGCGTACGTATCTATTTTTAGCATAACGCCCCCTTCTGTGATAACGCCATTTTGTGAACATCCTTTATGAGCAAGATTCAATGGGAATACGATCTGGTCGAGCGCCCCTTTTGCGAGCAACTCAAGGCGATGGGCTGGCAGTGGATTAAAGGCGACAAGGACGTGCCGGATTTTACCGAGCGGGCCAATTTCCGAGAAGTGTTCCTGAAAGGCCGCCTAGCGGCAGCCCTGCGGAAGATCAATCTGCGCGATGGGCAGCCGTGGCTGGATGACGACCGCATCCGCCGCATTATTGAAAAGCTGGAAAAGGCCGGGGGCCATCGCCTGATGGAAATCAACGAATCAGCGACCAATCTTCTGCTGAAAGGAACGGAGATTGACGGTGTGCCCGATTGGAATTTTGGGCGCAACCAGCCGGTGCGGTTCATTGATTTCAAGAATCCGGCCAACAACGATTTCCTCGTCATCAACCAATTCAAGGTCGAACTCACCAGCGGGTGCGGACACGTCATCCCGGACGCTGTGATGTTCATCAACGGCATTCCCGTGTCAGTGGCGGAATTTAAGAGTCCCGGCATTCAGAACCCGTTGCAGGAGGCTATCAACCAGCTCTTGCGCTACACGAATCAGCGCCGCGAGGTTTACCCGACCCGTTATACTGATAACGAAGGCGTGGAGCGACTGTTCCACACAAACCAACTGCTTATCGCCAGCAACTTCTTTGAGGCGCGCGCGGCCGCCGTCGGCGCGCCGCCGGAAGCCTTCTTGGAATGGGTGGACACCAGCCCCGTGCCACTGAGCACCGTGGCGCAGGAACTGGGTGTCTTGCCGCCATCCGCTGACGTTACAGAAGCCGCTCAGGAATTGACCACGCTCGGCCAGGAACAAGGCGACCGTGCTGGCATCCCTCTCTTTTTCCGCAATGCCGAGCAAAGACCCACCGCGTTGCGCGGCCAAGGCGCGACGCTCCAAAGCCAGCAGATTCTCGCCGCCGGCATGTTGCGTCCAGCGCACCTCCTCGACCTGATCCGCAACTTCACTGTATTTCAACAGGTGGATGGCAAGACGCGCAAGGTGGTGGCACGCTACCAGCAGTTTCGCGTCGTTCACAAGACAGTCACCAAGTTGCAGGAAGGCCGCACAAAGAGTCAGGGGGCCGAGCGCGACAAGCGCGGCGGCATCATCTGGAACACCCAAGGCTCCGGCAAGAGCCTCACCATGGTCTTTCTTGTCCGCAAGATGCGCATGATGCCGCGCCTCAACCGTTTCATGGTGGTGGTGGTGACCGACCGCACCGATCTGCAGGCTCAGCTTGGCGCGACGGCGCAGTTGAGCGGTGAAGCCGTGCGCCCAACGGACGAAGATTTGAAATCGCGCGAGTCGCCGACAGCATTGACACAGCGGCTCCTGAGCGAGCGGACGCCGGACATCATCATGGCGATGTTGCAAAAATATCAGCCCGTGGGCGGCAAGTCCCAAGGCAATGAACTGGCCCTGATGCCAGAGGCGGGTGATAAGGTTACGATGACCATTCTGCGCAAGGAGAAAAAGCCCGGCAAGAATGAGGCCGTCATTGAAAAAGAGGTCACTTTTACGGAGAATATACATTTCGAGGATTTTCCGCTGCTTAACGACTCGGAGGACATCCTCGTGTTGGTGGACGAGGCGCATCGTTCGCATACACGCACGTTGCATCGCAATCTGCGCAAGGCTCTGCCCAATGCGGCCATTATCGGTTTTACCGGAACGCCCATCCTCAGTCACGAAAAGAAAGAGACTCGCGAAATCTTCGGCGACTTTATTGACAAATATATTATCCGGGACGCGGAGTTGGATGGCGCGACCGTGCCGATTCTTTACGAAGGCCGGACGGCGGATGGCATTGTCAAGGATGCCCCCAGCCTCGACGCCGTATTCGAGGACATGTTCCGTGATTACAAGCCAGAGGAACTGGCCGTTATCAAGGCCAAGTATGCGACCGAGGGGGACGTTATGGATGCGCCTTTGCTCATCGAACAAAAGGCGCGCGACATGATCAGGCACTATGCTGGCGTGGCGCTTCCGGAAGGATTCAAAGCGCAGGTTGTTGCGACGAGTCGCCCTGCGGTCATGACTTATCTCGACAAGCTGGCGCGGGCTCGGGATGAATTTGTCGGCGAATTGGAAGCTGTGCCTGCCGCCACACTGGCCTTGCCCGATGATGAGGTGGAAAAGCTCGATGCAAAGACGCGCCTTCTGGTGCAAATTCACCCGCAATTGCCCAAGCTACGAGCGCTGGAGATTGCGGCCGTTTTTTCCGGCGACCACAACGACCCTGAATCCTGGTGGGAATGGGCCGACAAGGAAAAGCAGGAGGAGTATATCAAACGGTTCAAGCGGAAGTTTGCCCCAGCCAAGACCGAAAAGACCGATCCGCTCTCTATCCTTGTCGTGATGAACATGCTATTGACAGGATTCGATGCGCCGGTTGAACAGGTGCTTTACCTCGACCGCAAAATCGTAGCTCATGACCTTTTGCAGGCCATTGCGCGGGTAAACCGAACTTGCGGCCAGAAAAAGTGTGGTTATGTGGTGGACTACATCGGTGTGGCCCGACACTTAAAGGAAGCTCTCACCGATTACGATGGCGAGGACACCGAAGGAGCATTGATCAACATCAGTGTCGAGTTGCCAAAGTTGCTCGACCGACGGGCGCGCGCCGTTGCGGTATTCTTTGACCTGGGCGTCACCGATTTGCAGGGGCAGGTGGATAGGTGCGTGCAGTTACTTGAAGACCTGAAGATTCGAGCCGATTTCATCAACAAGTTGCGGATGTTTTACGAAACACTGGGCCAATTGGAGCACCGTCCGGAAATTCCGGGCGACGTGTTCCGAGATGCCAAGCTGCTTGGGTTCATCAACAAGGTGGCGGCCAACCTCTATCGCGACCCCGCTCTCAATCTTTTCGGCGTAGCGGAGAAGGTCAAGGAACTGATCGATGCTCACATCTCAGCTCGCGGCGTTGACCCGAAGATTCCGTCCACCGCCATCACTGACGCGGATTTTGAAAAGGTTCTGAAATCCAAGAAGAGCAGTCGCGAACGTGCGGCCGAGATGAAGCACGCCGCGCGCTATCACATAATCGGCTTTGCGAATCAGAGCCCAGCCTTCGCCCGGAAGATGAGCCAGCGGCTGGAGGAAATTCTTCAGCGGTTCAAAGACGATTGGGACGTGCTTGAACGCGAACTCAAAAAGCTCATTGCTGAGCTGCAGCATGGCGACCGAAACGATTTTCCGGACTTGGACGCTAAAGCGCAAGTGCCGTTCGTTCGTCTTGTGATCGAAGAATGCAGTGAAGGACGGGAACTTGACGCGAAGAAGCGCGAGCAGATCATAAAAACAACCTTGGACATGGTTGAGCGCATCTGTCAGGAAGTTCGCAAAGTCGGTTTTTGGAAGAACGACGCCATGCGCGACCTCCTGACCAAGACCCTGGTTCGGGATCTCGACCGGGCCGGAATATGCCGTCCGGGCGGCGAACGCGATCTCGCTCAACGTCTCGTCGCGCTGGCGAAAGAGAACCACGAATATTTGAGCCGGTCATGACAGAGACGATTCATATCAGCGGCCTCGTCTTTGAGGTGCGCCGAAGCGACTTGCGGAAAACGCTCGGCCTGACGGTCGATCGTGCTGGAGAGTTGGTTGCACACGCTCCATCTGAAACTTCAGTTGAAGAACTCAATCGATGGATCACCAAGAAACTGCTTTGGGTGCATCGCAAATTATCACTAAAGGATGAAGTTGCTCCCAAGGTGCAAGCGCCGGAATACGTTTCCGGGGAGGCGTTTTGCTATTTGGGCCGTCGCTTTGGACTCAAGGTTGTGGCAAAACAGGAGCATCCGCTCCAATTTGATGGCACACGGTTCATTCTTCGACGCGATGCCCGCCCGGCAGAGGAACATTTCCGGCGCTGGTATCTGCTCACGGGCACCGATTGGCTTCGTCGTCGGGTCGAACAGCTCTCACTGCATACCGCCCGCAAACCGGAACGAATCAAAGTTCGCGACTTGGGATTTCGCTGGGGCTCGTGCAGCCAGAGTGGCGTTGTTCTTTTTAACTGGAAAGTTCTTCAGTTGCCCGTGCGGTTGGTGGACTACATCATCATGCATGAACTGATTCACTTGGTCGAAGGCCACCACGGGCCTGCTTTTTGGAACACCCTTGGTCGAGCGATGCCCGACTGGCAGAAGCGGAAAGACGCCTTGGTCGTTCAAGCAAAGGACTACCTCGTGTTCGGGCTTGTGTGCCCCCGTGCGCCATCGTCAGGTTCAGCACCGGACTGCCAAGCCCTAAAATGAACGCTCATAAAATGAATTTTGGTACAAAAATAGTACACAAAAGTTCACTTTTGAATGTTTCTTGAGTGCAAATCAGCCGACATGGCCGCAAAGAATGGCTGGCACCCCTCCAGCAATTCTCATTATGGCAGGCAAGCAAGAATACCCAATATGCAGAGGAAAGTTTCTGCCCGAATATCCAATATCGAACAAGGAATGTCCAATAATGAAGTGGGGAGCCGTCAAACCTGGAATTGGCAATTGAAACCGCAGAACACGGAACGCGGAAGGTGAACCCACTCCAACATCATCAATCCTGCCTGCTGTTTTGCTCTTTCTATTATGTCGCACAATTTCGCGAACTCCTCTGCTGCACTGGAACTGAATTCGGGTTGGAACGCTTTTTCACTTCATTATTGGACATTCCTTGTTCGATATTGGATATTCAATCCCTGTCATGAGCAAGGCCCGGAAGGCAGGAATCTTCCATTGATTGGATATTCTTGTTACCTGCCATAATGAGAATGGCTGGCGACCCTCAGAGCATCCTTGCGTCGGCTGCCGCTTTTGAAGCAAGCTTTAAGAGGTTTTATGAGTAGCGCCATCGTTGATTTTGTCAGCAATGCCCAAACGCAGACTCTCCTGCGGTCAGCCGCTATGCCCGATGGGAGCCGCGTGCGTGAAATCCTGGCCAAAGCGGGCGAGTTGCGCGGACTTGAATTGGAAGAGGTTGTTTTCTTGCTCCGCGTGGAGGATATGGCGTTATTGCACGAGCTGCATGTTGCCGCGCGCCGGGTTAAGGATGAGATTTATGGCTCGCGGTTGGTGCTCTTTGCTCCGCTCTACATTTCCAACGCTTGTTTAAACGAATGCGCTTACTGTGGCTTTCGCCGCGAGAACCTGGCGCTGCGCCGCCGCACCCTGACACAGGCCGAAATCGCCGAAGAAGTGAAGGCGCTCGTGTCGCAAGGGCACAAGCGGTTACTGCTGGTTGCTGGTGAGGAATTCGGCGCTGGCAAGAACATCCATTATGTTTTGGAATCCATCCGCACGATTTACGCGACAAAGGTCGGCAACGGTGAGATCCGGCGGGTCAATGTGAACATTGCGCCTCTGTCCGTGGATCAATTTCGGCAGCTCAAAGCGGAAAATATCGGCACCTACCAGCTTTTTCAGGAGACCTACCATGAAGAGACCTACCGCCAGCATCATTTGGCCGGTCCAAAGCGGGATTATCACTGGCGACTGGAGGCGATGGACCGCGCGATGGAGGCTGGCATTGGCGACGTGGGCATCGGCGCTTTGTTTGGGCTTTACGACTGGCGTTTCGAATTGCTGAGCCTTCTCCAACACGCGCGGCATCTGGAAGATGTGTTTGGCGTCGGACCGCACACAATCAGCGTGCCCCGCATGGAGTTGGCGGCGGGATCGAACGTGGCCAGCCGTCCGCCGTTTGCGGTGAGCGACCAGGACTTTCTAAAACTGGTGGCCATTTTGAGAATCGCCGTGCCTTACACGGGGATTATTATGTCCACGCGCGAATCTTCGGAACTGCGAAACCAAACACTGCAACTGGGCGTTTCGCAAATCTCGGCGGGCAGCCGTACCGATCCCGGCGGCTACACCAGCCACCAAAGCGGCCAGGACACAAGCCAGTTTCAGTTGGGCGATCACCGGCCTTTGGATGAAGTCGTGCTGGACGCCGTGCGGATGGGATTCATCCCCTCGTTCTGCACTGGCTGTTACCGGATGGGACGCACGGGACGGGATTTTATGGACCTTGCCAAACCGGGCGAAATCAAAAAACACTGCGAGCCCAACGGGCTGAGCACTTTCCAGGAGTATCTTTGCGACTACGCCACGCCGCAAACCCGCGCCGAAGGGGAGAAAAGGATACAGGCGATGATGGAAACAATGTCACCGGTTCCGCGCCAAAAGTGCGAAAAAATGGTGTCCCGTGTGAAGAGCGGACATCGCGATGTTTTTGTGTAATTTTCAACAGGATGCCAACCAAAGGAGACGAACAATAATGACATCCACGCCCAAAGGAATGCGCCTCCATATTGGAATTTTCGGGCGGCGCAATGTTGGAAAATCAAGCCTCCTCAACGCCATTGCGCGACAGGACGTTTCGATTGTTTCGGAAATCGCCGGCACCACAACTGATCCGGTTGAGAAACCAATGGAGCTGCTGCCCCTCGGGCCGGTTCTATTTATTGACACGGCGGGCATTGACGACACAGGCGTTCTGGGCGCTTTGCGGGCGCGCAAAACCCAATCAGTCTTTGATCATGCAGATTTGGGCATTCTTGTGGCTGCGGCAGGTCAGTGGGGCGATTTTGAAGAACAACTCCTCAGCGAGTTTTCCCAGCGCAAAATACCCGTCGTGGTGGTGTTCAACAAGTGCGATCTCGCCAAGCCGGATGCGGAATTACTGCAAAAGCTCAAAACAGTTGCGATTGCGCAAACCGTGGCGAGCAGTGGAGCGGGAATTTCGGAATTGCGCGAGGCGATTCTCAAAACTGCCCCGGCTGAATTTGTCGAAAACACGGCGATTCTTCGCGATCTTGTGGGGCCGGGCGAATTGGCCGTGCTCGTGGTGCCAATTGACAAAGAGGCGCCCAAAGGCAGGCTGATTCTGCCGCAAGTCCAGAGCATCCGTGATTTGCTTGATGGCGACTCGCTATGCATGGTTGTCAAAGAGAGCGACTTGAGCGCGGCGTTAAATCGTCTGAAAGCGCCGCCCAAATTGGTGGTTACTGATTCTCAGGCATTTTTGAAAGTGGCCGCCGATACGCCGCCGGAGATATGGCTGACAAGTTTCTCGATTCTATTCTCCCGTTTCAAGGGCGACCTGGTGGAACAGGTCAGGGGCGCGATTGCGGTGGACCGGTTGGTTCCAGGCGACCGGATTTTGGTGGCCGAAGCATGCACTCATCATCCCATTGGAGAGGACATCGGGCGCGTCAAGATTCCACTCTGGCTCACGCAATACGTTGGTGGTCCGTTGGAATTCAAGAATGTGCAGGGCCGCGATTTTCCAGACGATCTGTCCGGCTTCAAGCTGGTCATTCACTGCGGGGCATGTATGTCGAACCGGCGCGAGGTGCTCAGCCGGATTATGAAATGCCGCCGGGCTGGCGTGCCAATAACCAATTATGGATTGGTCATTGCATATAGCCTTGGGATATTCGAGCGCGCGTTGAGTCCGTTTCCGGAAGCGCTAACGGTTGCGCGTGGCAGCCGACGCCTCGTAGCGCGGCCGTCTCGGCTGCGGGTTAAAGGGGCGTCCCCGCCCCGTGTTCTCCAAGGTTTTGCTCCGTGCATCGAGACGATGCCGGAACCCGCAGGCGAGACGCCCGCGCCACGGAACAATGCCTTTAAGTTAGCGCCTATGCGTCAGAAGACTCCGGCTTCCGGGAGTTTGAGCCGTCTGATGTCGGCTGCCTCGATTGAAGGGTGGCTGCGCGAAACTCGCGCGGTCGAGTTGGAAAAACTTTACGCCGAGGCCAACAAGGTTCGCGCGGAAAACGTTGGCCCTGCCGTTCACTTGCGCGGACTGATCGAAATTTCCAATCACTGCGTCCGTCAATGCGGCTACTGTGGTCTGCGCGCGGGAAACAACTCGTTGACACGCTATCGCATGAGCGCCGCAGAAATTCTCGCCTGCGTCCGCGACGCCGTGCGCATGGGCTATGGCACTGTTGTGCTCCAGGCTGGCGAAGATTATGCGCTGACCGGCGAGTTCATCGCCAGTCTCACGCGCCAGATCAAACAGGAAACGCCGCTGGCCGTGACGCTGAGTTTGGGCGAGCGTTCAGACGAGGATTTCGCCGCTTGGAAACAAGCCGGAGCCGACAGATATTTGCTCCGTTTTGAAACCAGAGATCGTGAGTTGTACGATGCCATTCATCCGCCGCTGCCGGGACGCGTTTCGGATCGCATCGCAAACTTGAGAAAATTGCGCGCCCTCGGATACGAAGTCGGCGGGGGAGTCATGGTGGGCATTCCGGGCCAAACCTATGCCAGCCTGGCGGAGGATATTTTGACATTTCAGCGGCTGGACCTCGACATGATTGGCATTGGTCCATTCATTCCGCACCCGGCAACGCCGCTGGGAAAAGGCGAGTGGATGCGCGCCGTTGCGCCGGAAGACCAGGCGCCCGCCACCGAAGAAATGGTTTACAAGACCGTTGCCTTGGCGCGGTTGGTTTGTCCGTCGGCCAATCTCCCGGTCACGACAGCGCTGGCCACGATCAATGCGCGACAGGGACGCGAATTGGGCCTGAGCCGTGGCGCAAACGTTGTGATGCCCAACTTGACGCCAACTCAGTATCGGAAACTTTACGAAATCTATCCCAACAAAGCATGCATCACGGAGACCGCCGAGCAATGTCACGCCTGCCTGATCGAGCGGCTCCAGAACATCGGACGAGTGCCTGGCCAGGGGGCAGGGGCCAGATTATAAATTGGCAATGAGCATCAACCCCAGGAGAATACCTTGACACATACATCCGTCGTCGATGACGTCGCTGTCATCGCCAAGCGCTGGAATAACACGCGCGGCAGCCTCATCATGGCCTTGCATGACCTGCAAAGCCGCCATGGCTATGTGCCTCGCGAGTCGGCGATGAAACTCGCCAAATACATGGACGTGCCTCTGGCGCGCATTTATGAGGTGCTAACCTTCTACAATTACTTCAAACTCAAGCCGCCCGGAAAACACGTCGTTTCCGTCTGCATGGGCACCGCGTGTTATTTAAAAGGCGCGCCGGGAATTTACCACGACATCACCAAACACCTCGGCATCAAATCCGGAGAGACAACGCCCAATGGCGAATTCCATCTGCAGATTGTCCGCTGCATCGGTTGCTGCGGGCTGGCGCCGGTGGTTACCATCAACGAACAATTGCTGGCCAAGATGAACCCGCACGACGCGGTCGAGCACATTTGCCAGATCAAGGAAGGAGCGGAGAAATAATGCCACGTTTTACAGCGCAAGAACTGGACGCGCACCGCGCAAAAGTCACCCAGTTACTCGACAAGCCTTCGATTAAAGTCGGCATGAGCACATGCGGTGTGGCCGCTGGAGCTGTGTTAGCATTTGACACGCTGGTTGAAGAAGCAAAATCCAAATCTGCCAACATCCTCATCTCTCGTACCGGCTGCGCTGGCATGTGCAGCATGGAGCCGCTGGTTGAAGTCTGCATCCCCGGCCAGCCCGCAGCCATGTATGGAAACGTCGATGCCGAACTGGCGCGCCGAATCATTAACGAACACGTCCTGAGCAGCCAGCCGATCGTCGAACGCCTGGTACCCTCCATTGAGGCTCTGGCAGTGGCTTACGATAAATCCGACACTCCCACGCCACCTGGCGCTTCGGGGCCAAGGCAATACCGCATCGTTCTGCGCAATTGCGGCGTGATTGATCCCGAAAGCATCGACGAATACATCGCGCGCGAGGGCTACCAAGCGCTCCAGAAAGCGCTCTCGGGCATGACGTCCGAACAGATTATTGAGGAACTCAAGGTCAGCGGACTGCGCGGACGCGGCGGCGCTGGTTTTCCAACCTGGCACAAGTGGCAGTTGACGCGTGATGCCCAAGGCGACGAGCACTACATCATTTGCAACGGAGACGAAGGTGATCCCGGCGCTTACATGGATAGATCGGTGCTCGAAGGCGATCCTCACTCGATCATCGAAGGCATGATCATTGGCGGCTATGTGATCGGCGCGCGCCAGGGCGTGTTTTACATTCGCGCGGAATATCCGCTGGCCGTCCAGCGCATCGAAAAAGCAATCCGCCAAGCGCGCGCTGCTGGACTGCTTGGCAAGAACATCCTGGGCACCGAGTTTTCATTCGATCTCGAAATTCGCCTTGGCGCCGGAGCGTTTGTCTGCGGCGAAGAAACGGCTCTCATCGCATCGGTCGAAGGCAAACGCGGCACACCTCGACCGCGCCCTCCATTTCCCTCCGTCAAAGGTTTGTGGAATATGCCGACGATGATCAACAACGTCGAAACACTGGCCAACATCGCGCCGATCCTGGTGCGCGGCGGTAAGTGGTTCGGCTCGATTGGCATTGGTAAATCCACCGGCACCAAAGTTTTCGCTGTCACCGGCAAAATCAAGAACTCCGGCCTGGTTGAAATTCCGATGGGTACAACGCTGCGGGAAGTGGTAAACGGAATATGCGGCGGCATCGCATCGGGCAGACGCGTCAAGGCCGTGCAGACGGGCGGCCCTTCGGGTGGCCTGATTCCCGAGCAGCATCTTGACACTCCTGTCAGCTACGAGCATCTCCAGGCGCTGGGCTCAATCATGGGATCGGGCGGCATGATTGTGATGGACGACACCGACAGCGTGGTCGAACTCTCGCGGTTTTACCTTGGCTTCTGTGTCGATGAATCATGCGGAAAATGCGCGCCCTGCCGGATTGGCGGCACTCAGATTCTGCGCACCCTCAATCGTATCGCCGATCTCAAGGGCACAGAGCGAGACATCGCCACCGTGCGCCGTATCGCTCACGCCATGCAGAAGGCGTCCCTCTGCGGCTTGGGTCAGACCGCTCCCAATCCCATCCTGTCGGCGCTTCGATATTTTGAACCGGAATTCATGGAACGTATCGCCGCCGCCAAAACAGCCCGCAAAGAACCGGGAATCGCAAGGAAATGATCCATCACTCACTCGAACCGCCTGAAAGAACTGTCAACATGGTTAACGCAATTATCAACGGAGTGCCGGTCCAAGTCGAACAGGGAACCACCATCCTCGACGCCGGACACAAAGTGCATGTCAAAATTCCAACACTGTGCAAACACCCGGATCTTGACGCGACCGCCGCCTGCGGCATCTGCATCGTGCGCATCAAAAACACCCCCAAGATGCTGCGCGCCTGCTGCACGCCCATTGAGGACGGCATGGACATCACCACCGAAGATCCCGAAATCATCCAAGTCCGCCGCTCAGTGCTGGAGTTGATCCTCTCGAAACACCCCAACCAGTGCCTGACCTGCGGGCGCAATCAGAATTGCGAACTTCAAACGCTGGCCGCGGATTTCAACCTTGTCTGGGACGGACTTGATAACATCGTGCCCCAACTGCCCACCGATACTTCGACACTGTCCATCAAGCTTGATCCCAAGAAGTGCATCACCTGCGGACGCTGCATCCAAGTCTGCCAGGAAATTCAAAATGTCTGGGCGCTGTCGTTCCTGCAACGCGGCATCGAGACGCGTATCGCCCCCGCCGGCGACATCAATCTGGCCGACTCTCCCTGCGTGCGCTGCGGTCAGTGCTCCGCGCACTGTCCCACAGGCGCCATTGTCGAATACGATGAGACCGAGGCCGTGTGGAGCAAGTTGCTCGATCCCCACGCCTATTGTGTCGCGCAGATTGCCCCGGCTGTCCGCGTCGCCATTGGCGAAGCATTTGGCTTCGAGCCCGGCACCAACCTGACGGGCAAAATCTACGCCGCGCTGCGCCGCATGGGATTCAAAGCGGTGTTTGATACCAACTTCGGCGCGGACCTCACCATCGTGGAGGAGGCCAGCGAGTTCGTCGAACGCTTCACGAAGGGTAAATCGGTTCTGCCTCTCATCACCTCCTGCTGCCCGGCCTGGGTTGATTTCATGGAGAAATTTCATGGCGACATGATTCCGCATTTCTCGACATGCAAGTCACCCCACGCCATGGTTGGCGCGCTGGCCAAGACTTACTACGCGCAGAAGATGAAGCTCAATCCGGCGAAGATATTCATGGTGTCCATCATGCCTTGCACCGCCAAGAAGTTTGAAATCTGTCGCAGCAAGGAAATGCAGGCATCCGGGTTCCAAGACGTTGATGTCTCCCTGACCACCCGCGAACTGGCTCGCATGATCAAGCAATCAGGCATCGACTTCATCACCGTTCCGGACGATCAGCCCGATCACATTCTGGGTGCCTACACCGGCGCGGGCACGATCTTCGGCGCCACCGGCGGCGTCATGGAAGCCGCTTTGCGCACTGCCTACAACCTGATTACCGGCAGCAACCCACCTCGTTTCGAGTTTGAAGTCGTCCGCGGGCTTCAAGGCGTCAAGGAAGGCGAGATCAACATCGTTGGGACAAAAGTCCGGGTGGCGGTTGCCCACGGCCTGGGCAATGTCGAATATGTGATCAACAAAGTTCGCGAAGCCAAGGATAAAGGCGCTGAAATGCCCTACCACTTCATCGAGGTGATGGCATGTCCCGGCGGCTGCGTCGGCGGCGGCGGCCAACCTTACGGGGTGACGGACGTTTTGCGCAAAGCCCGAGCCAAGGGACTCTATCACGAAGATGGCTCCGGACTCTGGCGCTGCTCGCACCAGAACCCCTACGTTCAGCAACTCTACGCTGACTTTCTGGAAAAACCGCTCAGCCACAAATCCGAGTCGCTGCTGCACACCGGCTATACCAACCGCCCCGCCTACCAGAAATAGCCGCGCGCTCTCATGCGCTCAAAAACCTTTCCGGATTTTGATAATCGGCGGGGGCAGAGCCTTCGCGCACCCGATCAAGATGGACGGCAAATTTGGATGCGTCGTGCGGCTTGCCCTCGCGAAGGTCTTCGCGCGGGGTGACGACTGACGACTTTATACCAGGGTTTGAGCGGCATGGGATTGAGCACTAAAGCTAGGTTTGAATGGTTCTGACGCACTTTGCACATAAGCGGCACATAAGCATTTCAATGGTATGGATGCAATCAGAGTCCTGACCGCAACAGGTTGTGGTGGGATGGTTTGTTTTGCACATAAGCAGCACATAAGAACTTAAGTCCAAAAGGGAACGTATTTGGCATGCTTCTTGGATTTACTCTCTGGATCTTCCAACTTGATCAACGTGGATTGTACCGTTTCCCGAATAATTCTGGAAGCTATGGGATAATCGGCTTCCGAGATTTTGAATCGCTCGCGAAGCGTTGTGTTAGTCATGACCTTGTTCGAGACATGGAGTAAGCAACTGTGTTGATAGCAGGCCCGGACCCGGTCTCGCTTATTCATCTTGGGGAGATTCTGGTGGACAACGGCGACGCAAGCCGCATTGACGCAGCAGTGAGTAGATAAAATACCAAGTGAACAACTCTTTGAACAGAGCCTTGAACGGGGCGGCGGCAACGACTGTTTTATTTCTCATCCCCAGTGTAATGTCACACTCCAAAAGCTTGAAACGATTCAACGGTTCAACAATTCAACGATTCAACGATTCACGCCGACGCTGAGCAGGCTGGAAGCGCTGCTCTACTTGGGTGTCTTGTGAGACTGGTCGGAGGTGTTCTCGATGTCGGAGTCGCCGGATTCGTATCGCTTTTTCTTGGCTGAGATCTGGCGTTCGAGCAGCGTGCCTTGCATCATCTCCGGGCTCGCGTGCCTGGTAAAGCCTTCCGGCGGATTGAAGAGGCTGGCGCCAATCCGTTCGAAGCTGATTTTTGAAAAATTAATGACGCACTGTCCGTTGGCGGCTTTGATCTGCAGCGGCAATGCTTTGAGATCAGTGGCGCGCCAGATGGTAAACAGGGCTTCGGGACCTTCACTAATGCCGATTGATGCTTCGCCCCGGTGGCAGCGGTGACCATCAAACTCGTTGAACACCGATTCCACGTCAGTCACCTTAAGGCTGGTGACACGAGCTGATATGGAATAGGGCGCATAACCTTGCAGCGCCTCGTTAAACACGTAACCTTTGCTCTCGGCCACATCCCAGACAAAGCTGGTTTTCTCGGCTGCGCGTTGTTTGCTGAAGGCGCTTTTTCGATAGTCGGGCAGGAACAAGAGACGGGAGCCTCGACCAAAAACGCGCCCCGTCTGAGTCTTTATACCGAGGGAGCTTGGCGTCTGAACTTCGACGCGCGCGGTAAACCCATCGGTATTGGTCATCAGCGCCATTGCGGGACTGATGAGAAATCCAGGAATTTCGAGAGCCTCATTGTCACGTTGCGGGTCGATTGCGGGGCCGGCGCATCCGGCGATCAACGCCAAAATTGCGAGGCCCAAGGCAAGACATTGAACTCTGGGCCAATTACGGAATGCGTTTTGCATCTGCTTCATGCGCTCAGATTATCAGACTAATGCTGGAGATCAATAATATCACCCGGTTCCAGCGGCACGTCTTTTCCATGAAGCAAATCGCGCGGTTTGACCTGGATGGTTTGGCCGTTGCGGGTGATGACGATGCGACTGGGATCGTTCATGCCTTGGTATTCGGCAGAGACAATAGCCTGGGTGAGAGTGAGATCGTCGGTCCAGGGAAGAGTCTCGTTTTTGACATCGCCCCGGAAAGTTATGCCGGCAGGTTGGCTCCTTGCGGTTGCCGCCGCAACGGATTGGAGCTGACCGGCCATGAACGCTTCATGTGCCTGCCGACGGGCTTCGGATTTTGAAACGCAACCGACGGTCAGCATCAGCAGCGTGGAAAAAATCAGGGCATTTCGCATACAGGAATTCTCATTATGTGGGGTAGATCTCTGGCAAGAGTCTCCCTATTTCTTTGATTCATAATATCTGCGTTCATCTGCGTTCATCTGTGGTTAAAGAACTGTTAACCGCAGATGACGCAGATTAACGCAGATGAAGAACAAGGCATTTAAACTTTGAACGGGTAAGAAGGTTGTTTTTTGCACCAAGAAGAATGAACGATATTACCCGTTCAAAGTATAGCCGTCAGAGTGCCTACCCGATCGGAACGGGATTGACCACGCTCTCTTTCCATTCAACAACGGCTGATCGCATTTGTTGGCTCAAACGCCAACTTTTTTTCACATGTCGGGGAATGTAATCTCCAGAGGTTCCAAACAAGTCGGTTACAACGAGTATTTCGCCATCGCAATGGGATCCGGCTCCGATGCCGATGGTGGGAATTGAAATGCTTTCCGAAATCTCGCGCGCGACGACCGCCGTGACTAATTCGAGGACAATGGCAAAAGCGCCGACGTCAGCCAAGGCCCGCGCATCGGCGAGCAGCGCCTGGCGTTCGGCCTCGGCCTTGCCCTTAACATGGTATCCGCCCTCTTCCAGAACACTTTGCGGCAGCATCCCCAAATGCCCGCAGAAGGGGATACCGTCCGTGAGGATTGCCTGAACCTGCGGCAGGATGGCTTGTCCGCCTTCGGCTTTGACCGCCTCCGCACCGGCGGCGACAAGACGACGCGCATTTTCAACCGCTTGTTCCGGGGTCTCGCAACTGCGATACGGAAGATCGGCCACCAGCAGTCCTTGCGGTTTTGCCCGCGCGACGGCACGAACATGGTGCTCCATCTCCCCCATCGTTACATGCGTGGTGTCCGGGTAGCCCAGAACGACCATGCCGAGCGAATCGCCGACAAGGATCAGCGGGATGCCCGCCTGATCAAGGATGCAGGCAGTTGGATAATCGTATGCTGTCAATGCCGCCACTCGCTGACGGCCTTTCATATCCCGAATTGATGTGCTCTTGCTCTGACTCATGCAATTACCTTTGTCCGTTAAAGCTATCGATCAACTCCTGCGCGTGAACCGTCGCGGTGCCAACCTTTCCAACGACAACTCCAGCGGCGTGATTCGAGAAGATGGCCGCCTCGATTGGTGAGGCTCCCAAAACCACCGCCAGCGTGAATGAGGCGATGACGGTGTCTCCCGCGCCAGAGACGTCGAACACCTCTTGTGCCACGGTCGGGATGTGAAAGGGCTTCTGCTCGCGCTGGCAGAGCAACATGCCCTGCTCGCCAAGCGTAATCAACAGCAGCGCGGGGGCGTAGTCAACGAACAACTTGTCAGCAACCAGCAAAAGATTCGCATCCTGCGCGGGAGAATCATGCCGACCATTGTCGGTCATGCCGGCCAGTTCGAACGCCTCCTTGCGATTCGGTGTCAGGAGCGATACTCCGGAAAGGTCGAGAGAATGCAGCGGCTTTGGGTCGAGGCTCAGCCAAATGCCTCGCTCACGGCAAAGCTTGCTCACGACGTCAAGCAGCGGTTGAGTGATCACCCCTTTGGCGTAGTCCCCCAGGATCAAGGCGTCTGCGCCATCGAGCGTTTTCTCCAATTGTCGCAGAAGGCGTTTTAGCATCGGACCACTAATATCGCCGCGCGTTTCGCGGTCCACCCGCACCACCTGCTGCTGATGGGCAACAATGCGGGTTTTGATGCTCGTGATCCGTCCTGGCAACGAGAGGAGCCCTGAACAGCCAATCTTGTTTTGCGTTAACAACTTGCGCAGCGTGTGCGCCGCGTCATCCTGGCCAACGACGCCGAGAATCTCGGTCGTAACGTTCAAGTTCGCCAAGTTGCGCGCCACGTTGGCTGCGCCGCCGGGGATGAAACTTTCGCGGTCGAAATCGACAACCGGCACGGGAGCTTCCGGGGATATTCGAGTGACTCGCCCCCAGACGAATTGATCCAGGATCACGTCCCCCAAGACAACAATGCGAGCTTTGGCCGCCCCTTCCAGCAACCGGCGCACCTGCCCTACCGACAACGTCGTTCGATTCATAGATGAGTTTTAAACCCTTCCGGGCGGGCAGGAAATAAGAATATGAAAAATGCCTAAGGCCTTGAAAATCCGCGCTTCGGTCCCTATCTTCATTCATAACCGTTCAGGTCAGAAGGAAAAATGAGCGTCTCGCTGACGCTCAACGGAAAGAGGGGCACAGGCAAGGATGCCTATGCTACGTGAATAGTTATCTTCGCATGGACCCAAACGTTCCGTTTCGCTGGATTACGACCGGCGACCAAGTCATAGCCGAGATGATGGCCGCCATCAGCGGAGCCAAGCGCTCGATTCGAATGGAAATGTACATCTTTGCACCGGGGCCATCGGCGGAGCTGCTCAGACATGCATTGGTCAGCGCCTGCCAACGAGGTGTTCGGGTCCGTATCCTGCTTGACGCTTGGGGTTCCATCGGATTGCCCTCGACTTTTTGGGATATTCTCCGAGTGAACAGCGGTCAATTTCGCTGGTTCAATCCGATAACCCTTCGTCAACTCGTATTCCGCGATCATCGCAAGATGCTGGTCTGCGACGACGAGTCGGCCATAATCGGTGGATTCAATATCGGGCCATCCTATACAGGCGACGGGGTCACGCGCGGCTGGCGTGATCTCGGTGTGGCCCTTTGCGGTACCCTTGCTCAGGAGTTGGCGCTGGCGTTCGATGAAATGTTCACAGACGCGGATTTCACACATCCGCCATTTGCGCGGCTGCTTCCGTCGCGGCAGCGGACCATTCAGACCTCTGGGGGACGCCTCCTGCTGAGCGGTCCTGGACGCAACAATCCGATCAAACGAGCGCTACTAAACGATTTTCAAAATGCCTCCAGAATCCAGATCATGTCGGCTTATTTCCTTCCGACTTGGCGCCTGCGGCGCGCTCTCGCTAAAGCAGCGCGGCGCGGGGCTCAAGTTCAGCTCATTCTTCCGGGCAAAACCGATGTCCCCCTGTCGTC
The DNA here is from genome assembly GCA_903898185.1 of uncultured Verrucomicrobiales bacterium. GTDB lineage: Bacteria > Verrucomicrobiota > Verrucomicrobiia > Limisphaerales > Palsa-1400 > CAIUEN01. The sequence goes on along the minus strand of CAIUEN010000523.1, from coordinate 22,128 downwards.
TCTCGCAGCACAAAGCTTTTATACCCGGCTTTTGCGGTCCGGGGTTGAAATCTTCGAGTATCAACCTCAAATTTTACATGCGAAGCTGATTCTCATCGACGACGTCGTTTACGCTGGTTCCGCAAACCTCGATACTCGCAGCTTGGGCATCAACTACGAATTAACTCTCAGGTTGGCGAATTCGCATCTCGCCGCTCAGGGACGTGACATCTTTGCTCACGACTTGCCACTCTGCCGACGCATCGACCCCCAACAGTGGCGCAAATCAAGGAGCATGTGGGAAAAACTCAAAGCGCGGATGTCATATCTCCTTCTGGCCCGGCTCGATCCCAGCATCGCCCACTACCAATGGCGGAATATAGGACAGAGGCTGAAACAAAGACGGTAACTGTTCACGCCGACTCCCTCACTTCCTCGGCTTTTTATAAGGCGAATGCAAATTGAAGTAGATTCCGCATAGGGGGCGGTCGTCATCGGTCTGGCTCAGGATGATCGTGACGAATTTATCCAACGCGATGCCGTGGCGCAAACCGGGGCCGCGATTGACGTAGGCTTTGATCGCCTTTTCCATCAGGGATAGCAGAGATTCTCCGCACTCCTCCGGCACCTTGTCAATGCACACGATAAATCTCTCGTATGCCTTGTTGGCTTCCGCAAGCTCCTGTTCAAATGTCTTTACCGTCAATTCCATAGATTCAATTTCCCGTTACCCTACACTAGCACACATCTTCCTGCTTGTTGATTTTTTGTAACTGTTCACGTAGCATAGGCATCCTTGCCTGTGCCCCCCTCGGTCGGCGAGCGTCAGCGAGACGCTAATTTCTCCCTCTGACCTGAACTGTTACGATTTTTTGTAACTGTTCGGGTCGCCGGAATAAATTAGCGTCTCGCTGACGCTCGCCGGAGAGAGGGGCACAGGCAAGGATGCCTATGCTACCGTTCCGTTACGATCTTTTGACGCGGACCAAAGAGCGCGCTGCCGATCCGCACCATCGTGGCGCCTTCCTCCACCGCCACCTCCAAGTCGCCGCTCATCCCCATGCTGAGGTGCGGCAGCGGCGCGCCAAGAATCGCATCGCATTCGGCCTTGAGCTCGCGCAAACGCCGGAACACCGGACGGACTTTCTCAGGCTCCGGAGTCCATGGCGCGATGGTCATCAGGCCGTGAATTTCAATTTTCGGCAGGGCATTGATCTGCGCAAGTTCAGCGAGCAGCCGGTCCGGACGATAGCCGAACTTGCTCGATTCACCGGCCACATTGACCTCCAGCAGGATCGGCATGGTCTTGGCTCCACGATCTGCCCACCTGTTTATTTCCTCAGCCAGCGAGAGACTATCCACGCTCTGGATCATTTCGAAAAAATGCACTGCGTCTCGGACCTTGTTGGATTGGAGATGGCCGATCATGTGCCAGCGCAACCGTCCAGGACAACGGCTGATCTTGACTTTGGCTTCCTGTAACTTGTTTTCTCCGAAAAGCGTAAGTCCCAAGTCAACGGCCTCACGGATAGCCTCCGGCGGATGGCCTTTGGTAACGGCCACCAATTGGACTTCGTCCGGATTCCGTCCAGACCGCGCGCAGGCATCCGCAATGCGACGCTCAACTTTCTCTAAATTCCCGGCAAGGCTCATGGTCAAAGAAGCCCGGTTATCTCAGGGAATCCGCACAAGACATTCATGCTTTGAACTGCCTGGCCGCTGGCACCTTTGGTAATGTTGTCTATGGCGCTCATCACGATCAACCGCCCCGATCGCGGATCCACACGCCAGCCGATCTCAATCTGGTTCGATCCAACGACATTCTTTGTGTCTGGCAGCGCCTTGCCTGCAAGCAAGCGCACAAACGGTTCCTGCGCGTAGGCCGCTTGGTAGCAACCGGAAACCTGCGCCGCCAATTCAGCAGCCTCGGCTGCATTGGTGACCGGTTTTTCAGGCGCCAGGTAAAGAGTCGTCAGAATACCGCGATTGACCGGGATCAAATGCGGCGTGAATTGCATCACCACTGGCTGATCGGCAGCCACGCTCAACTCCTGTTCGATCTCTGACAGATGCCGATGTTTGGGCAAGCCGTAAGGCCGCGCGCTTTCGTTGCATTCCACAAACAAATAGTCCAACTCCGCCTTGCGTCCAGCGCCGCTGACGCCACTGAGCGAGTCGGCAATGATCTCGCCGGGTTTGATGAGCTTGGACCGGATCAACGGCAATGTGGGCAGCAGAATGCTCGTGGGATAACAGCCCGGCGAGGCAATGAGCTTGGCGCTCTTGATCTGGTTGCGGTAAACCTCCGGCAGGCCGTAAACAGATTTTGCGAGCAACGCCGGGGCCGGATGATCGTGGCCGTAGAAATCTTTGTAAACGTCCGCGCTCTTGAGCCGGAAATCCGCGCTCAAATCGATCACTTGGCTGCCAAGTTCCAGCAGCGGCACCGCATATTCCGCAGCCACGCCATGAGGCAGTGCCAGGAAAACAATCTGAGCCTCGCGGGCAAGCCAGTCAGACTTGGGCTCAGTGAAGCAAAGCGTCCGGGCAACCGGAAAACCTGCAAACTTTGGAAAAATCTGGGCCAGCGTCTGCCCGGCGTACTGCCTTGAGGTTACCGCCGATAATTCCACCTCTGGATGCCGTAAAAGCAGCCGAACCAGCTCTTCGCCGGAATAACCAGATGCCCCTACAATCGCCACTTTGGGTTTCATAGAGCGGCCTTATTTGCCAAGAAACGCTTCGTGAACGGCGCGCATCGCCTGCTCGCCCTTGGCGAGGTCGATGACGACCGAGACCTTGATTTCACTGGTCGAAATCATGTCGATGTTGATCGATTCGCGGGCCAGCGTCTCGAACATCTTCGCCGCCACGCCGGGATGGCTGCGCATGCCCACGCCAACAATTGATACCTTGCCAATCTTCTCGTTCGTCGTAACCGCGCGATAGCCGATGCTCTCCTTGAGGCTCTCAATGACCTTGTTCGCCTTGAGCAAATCGGGCTTGTCCACCGTGAAGGAGATATCGGTCGAGGGAGCGTCGGTCTGATGGCTGACGTTCTGGACAATAATATCGACGTTAATGTTGGCGTCGGCAATCGCCTTGAAAACGGCGGCGGCGACGCCCGGACGGTCGGGCACGCTGATCAAAGTGATTTTGGCCTGGTTTTTGTCGAGCGAGACGCCGCGAATCACGACGCCTTCCATGCTGCGAGTTTCTTCTTTCACAATCGTTCCTGGGTTGTCATTCAAACTGGAGCGGACTTCGAAAACGACGCCAAATTTCTTGGCGAATTCCACTGAGCGGGATTGCATTACTTTAGCGCCCAGGCTGGCCAGCTCCAGCATCTCGTCATACGAGATTTCGTTGAGCTTTTGCGCGCCGGGCACAATGCGAGGATCGGCCGTATAGACGCCGTCCACATCGGTATAAATCTGGCACAAGTCGGCTTTCAACGCAGCCGCCAGCGCAATGCCGGTCAAATCCGAACCTCCGCGTCCCAGCGTTGTAATCTGCCCCTCGTGGGTCTGCCCCTGAAATCCGGCGACAATAACCACATTCCCTTGATTGAGCAGAGAGCGGACCTGCTTTGGAGTGATATTCTGGATTTTGGCCTTGGTATGGACGCCATCTGTGACGATCCCTGCTTGCGCTCCGGTCATCGAAACGGCCGGCACTTTCAAAGCGTGCAACGCGATCGCCATCAGCGCGATGGTCGTTTGCTCACCGGTAGCCAGAAGCATGTCCATTTCGCGTTCATTTGGCAAAGGCATGATCTCTTTGGCCATCTTGATCAGGCCATCGGTCACGCCACTCATGGCCGAGACCACTACCACCACTTGGTCGCCGGCGGCATGGTATTTGGCCACGCGCGTCGCCACGTTCTTAATACGGTCGGGATTGGCGACCGAAGTTCCACCAAATTTCTGGACGATGAGTGCCATTTCTTTCAGTTTTGATTGCGAGCGCAGGTTGTCCGCCATCGCGAGTGGCAAAACCTAATGATTCTGTGCTCAAAATGCAACAATTCAGTGACCGCCGTTGGCCAACACCAACAGTTCCTTGACGATTGAGTCAGATTGATCACAATCATGCGCATGAACTATGTCCTGATCTTTCGACATCTGAGTCTTGCGGTCCACCATTGCGAAGAAGGCATCGGCCAATGGCATCACAATCATTCGACCGCCATCGTTCGCGCGTGCAAGGTCCAGTAATGCATAAAATCGTAGCCAAAGCTCAACTTAGTCCGAATGTCACTCGATTGGACGTCGAAGCTCCCCGGTTGGCGGAAATTCGCCGGGCCGGACAATTTGTGATTGTGCGCCGTGGCGAGGGCTCCGAGCGGATTCCTCTCACCATTGCCGATTCCAATTCAGCCAGCGGCACGATTACGCTGATCATCCAGGCGGTCGGCAGAAGCACGCGTGAATTGGTCGCAATGGAACCTGGCGAAGCCATTCAGGACGTGGCTGGTCCGCTGGGGCATCCCACCGAATTGATCTCTTCAGGTCACGCCGTCTGCGTCGGTGGCGGGGTTGGCACGGCGGTCGTTCATCCGATTGCGCAGGCGCTGCGCCGCGCGGGAGCGCGCGTCACCAGTGTCATCGGTGGACGTTCCCGCGAATGGGTCATCATGGAGCCCGAATTGCGGTTGCTGGGCGAAGTGGTTGTTTGCACCGACGACGGCAGTTACGGACGCAAGGGTTTCGTCACCGAGGCCACACGCGAATTGCTCGCCGCCGGAGGTGTCGATATCGTCTATGCCATCGGCCCTGTGCCGATGATGCGGGCGATTGCCAATCTGACGCGGCCTTTTGGCGTGCGAACCATCGTCTCGCTTAATCCCGTGATGGTCGATGGCACCGGAATGTGCGGCGGTTGCCGTGTGGGCGTGGGAAACGAAACCAAGTTTGCCTGCGTGGATGGGCCGGAGTTTGACGGTCACCTGGTCGATTTTGACCTGTTGAGTGACAGGTTGACGACCTACCGCGAACTGGAGCAGGCCGCAACTGCCTGCGCGCCCGGCGCCTGCCGGGTTGGCCTGAACAAGATTTAACTTTTCTCGTGAGCAAAATCACCGTCAAAGAGCGCCTAAAAATCAACCGGCAAACCATGCCTGAGCAACTGGCGACTATTCGCAACGCTAATTTCGCTGAAGTCAACCTGGGGCTTCCAGAACAAGTCGCCATCATGGAGGCTCAGCGCTGCCTGCAATGCAAAGAACCCAAGTGCATGAGCGGCTGTCCTGTCAATGTCAACATCTCCCAGTTCATTGACTTTGTGGCGCAAGGCAATATGCCAGCCGCCGCGCTCAGCCTGCTCGGCGACAACGCCCTGCCCGCCGTGACCGGACGCGTCTGCCCACAGGAGACCCAGTGCGAATGCGAGTGCGTGCGGGGATTCAAAGGCTTGCCTGTCGCCATTGGTTATCTTGAGCGATACGTCGCTGATTGGGCGCGCGGGCATGAAGATCAACTTTCCACGTCAGTGGCGGCTCCCACCGGCAAAAAAATTGCCGTCATTGGATCCGGCCCCGCTGGCCTCACAGCAGCGGGTGAATTAGCCAAACTCGGTCATGCGGTTACGGTTTACGAAGCGCTGCATCAGCCGGGTGGAGTTTTGGTTTACGGGATTCCCGAGTTTCGCCTCCCAAAAGCCATTGTCGCTCAGGAAATCGAGCGGCTCCAACGTTTGGGCGTGAAGATCGAATGTAATATCATCGTGGGCCGCACCTACACGCTTCCCGAATTGAAGGAACGATTCGACGCGGTATTCATTGCCAACGGCGCTGGCCTGCCAACTTTCATGAATATCCCCGGCGAGAACCTCAAAGGTGTCTATTCCGCCAACGAATATCTTACGCGAGTAAACCTGATGGCCGCTTATGATCCAGACGCGCAGACGCCGGTTCTGCGTCCGGCGCGGGCTGCCGTGGTCGGCGGCGGAAATGTCGCCATGGACGCCGCCCGCACCGCCAAGCGCATGGGCGCTCAGCGGGTGGCCATTGTTTACCGGCGCGGCAAGGCTGAAATGCCGGCCCGTGCCGAAGAAGTTCATCATGCCGAGCAGGAGGGAATCGAGTTTGAACTGCTATCGCTCCCGGTGGAAATACTCGGCAGCGAGAATCGCTGGGTCACCGGCTTGAAGTGCCTGCGAATGCAACTGGGCGAACCGGATGCATCGGGACGCTGCAGACCCGAGCCAATCCCGGGTTCCGAATTCGTCGTCGAATGCGATATGGTGATCAGCGCCTTGGGCTCCCGCGCCAACCCACTCCTGACCCACACCTGCCCGGACCTCAAGTTGGACAAGCGGGGCAACATCATGGTGGACGACAAAGGGATGACCAGCATTCCCGGCGTCTTTGCCGGCGGCGACATCGTTCGCGGCGCTGCGACCGTTATCCTGGCTATGGGCGATGGCAAGAACACGGCAAAGGCTATTAACGATTACCTGAGAATCGTTCAGGTCAGTCGAATTTGAGAACGATTCAAACGCATTCTCCGCTAAGCCTCGACCGTTTCACCCGGACCGGGTTGGAGAATCTTGATGCGAGGGTAACGAGCCCCGATTTGTTCCGTAAACCATTTGCAGGAACCGGATTCTCCATGCCCCAGCACCACCGTTTTCGGCCCCACCGATCCAACAAAATCGAGGAGGTCATCGCGGTTCGCATGGGCGGTCAGGTCATAGTCGCGAACATCACAGCGAACGGTCACCTCACCGGCGCTGGGGCTTAAGACAAATGTTTCCCCTGGCTTGGCGGCTTTGAGACGGCCACCAGGGGTGCCCGAATCCGCGTATCCGACAAAAAAGATCGCATGCCGCTCATCGCCCAGCATTCGGATGGCCAACTGATGCGCGGGCGTGTGCTCGGTTATCATCCCGGCGGTGACCACAAAAATGCGACCGCCAGTCAGTTTCATCTTGTCAGCTTGATTTTTCTCAAGAACCAAGAGTGTAAGGGCTTCCGAGAACTTGAGGTTGCTATGCTGGCGGTTGGCGCGGTGAGCCTCCAAGTCGTAGATTTCCGTAAAGACCCGCCCCAAACCGCCAATGTAGATTGGTTGGGGATCAAGCTGGCCAGCTTTCATCATCAAAGCTAGCTGGGCAAGAATCTCTTGGGTGCGTCCCAATGCAAACGAGGGAATCAAAACCGAGCCTTTGCGTTTGATGACCTCCCGAATGGCTTCGGCCAGCCTTAAGATTTCCGCTTCGCGTGTAAAACCGGGAGGAACCGCCCGGTTACCCCGCGTCGTCTCCATGATCAAAACGTCGGCACGAACATCGTCGAACCGGGCGCCGCGTAGGATCGTCTGATCGTGAAAACAGACGTCGCCGGTATAAAAAAGCGTCTGTTTTTGACCTCGCACCATGATTCCAGCAGAACCCAGGGTGTGGCCGGCGTCGTAAAACTCGACTGTCGGCGAAAAGAACCCAGCCCGCGTTTTGCTAAATGCAGCCCATTCGACCTCACGGTTGTACTTAAACCCCTGAAACAAAGGGGCGATGTCGTCCACCTCGTCGTGGGTATATAGAGGGTATTTCTTGATTCCCAGCTCGTCGCGCTGTCGGGTCATCACGTTGACGGAATTGTGCAGAACCCGCTCGACGAGGAAATAGCTCAACTCAGTCATCAGAACATGTGCTTTTGGAAAGTGGCGCATAGCCACCGGCAGAGTGCCGACGTGGTCGTGGTGGCAGTGGGAGATGGCGATGGCATCCAATTCCTGTTTCGCGATGGCTCTATAAAGGGGCAGGCTGGCGAGACCTTCCCGCTTGGGATGGGTGCCAGCATCCATAAGGAGTCGATGATCCTCAATATCAAGGCACCACGCGCTGGCACCAATTTCCGGGTCTGGGTTAAGGTTGGTAATTTGCATAATTTTAAGCTAAGAACAGATTCTTAAAAAAAGATTGAACATAACGCCATAATATGCGTCATTATTTATGTGGCAGAAGTGGATAGGTTGGTTTTTTGGTTTACATTTCCAACCATGCTTCTGAGCACAAGGGTTGGTTAGTTTGGTTGTTGGGGGGCGGACGCCGCAACGGCGTCCGCCCTTTTTTTGTGATATTATTTCTTAGGTGCCATTCTTGTAAATCCAGCCGGCACATCAAAGTGAACCACGTCAATCTTCCCAAAACGGATATTGCGATTGTGGACAATCCAGTTCTGCCCGCCGTCGGACAGCTTGACCTTGATCGGAAACTCCTTCAAATCGGATGCTTCCCACGCAATCATCTCCTGTTTACGCCCTTTGTCATCCGTGAGCACAACCTTGTTTTTTATACAGAGATGGCCGTCGATAGTCTCTTTTCCGAGAGGCGTTTTTTGAATCCTGGCCAGTCCGCTGACGCTGGCAAGTTCCTTGGGCAAGATTGCGTCCTCATAACTGCGAAGGGCGGGATAGAGAATGAACATTCGCCCCTTGTCCTGGCGCAGGATGCTGATCACCCGATCCTGACCCGCCGCCTTGGCTTGGGCAATATCCTCAGGCGAAATCGCGGGGCCTTTGGCTGTGGCCATATTCGCGTCGGCGCGCATCTTGCCTTCGCCCACTGCGATGCTCAGCGTCAGGGTGATCGCCAGTTTTTGATTCTCGTCCATGAGCTGAAACTCGGAATCCACAGCGAAATTATCGTGTTTTCCGAAGAGCTTGAGAATCACCCCGTTCAAGACAGTTGATGCCCCTTGGGCGTAAGACTGAGGCTGAGCCGCAAACACGAAGAAAAGGACAACTGTCAATCTAAGAAATAATATGACGCAGCTTCCCAGACAAAATGATTTCACGGATTTCAAATCCATAGCTCCATTAGATGTCCTCACTGATCCAGCGTCTTTCGTATATTGCTCGCCAGGTCTTTTGTTGTGAACGGTTTATGAACGAAACACACGCCTTCATTGAGCACGCCGTGATCGGCTATGACGTCAGCGGTATGGCCGCTCATGAATAGGCACTTGAGCTTGGGATTGCGAGACAATAACCGCTTGGACAAATCCAACCCATTCATATCGGGCATCACCACGTCGGTTATCAGCAGATGAATCTCCCCAGTGTGCGCTTCCGCCAACCGGATCGCCTCGCTTGGGGTGCTCGCGGTCAGCACGGTGTAACCCAAACGATTGAGAATTCTCTGCGTGCTGGACAATATTGGCAAGTCGTCCTCCACCAGCAGCACCGTCTCTCCACAACTCTTGGGCGGTGGCGAAGCGCTTTCAGTTCGGAACGCGGCAGCCTGGCCCGTGTGCCGAGGCAGGTAAACCTTGAAGGTCGTGCCCATGTTGGGCTCGCTGTAAACGGTGATGAACCCGTTGTTCTGCTTGACAATGCCATAGACCGTAGCCAGCCCCAAGCCAGTGCCCTTGCCCACGCCTTTGGTTGTGAAGAACGGCTCGAAAATGCGGGCCTGCGTTTCCTTATCCATGCCGCACCCGTTGTCGCTGACGGCCAGCATTACATAGTCGCCTGGAATAAACCCGGGGTGCTCGGCACAATCGGCTTGGTCGAACACCGCGCCCTCCGTCTCAATGATAACCTCGCCCACCCCAGCGATAGCGTCCCGGGCATTGACACAGAGGTTGGTCAATATCTGATTGATTTGGGTTGGGTCCACTTTGACCAACCCCAAGCCTGCCGCTGGCTTCCAGATCAGGTCGATGTTCTCGCCAATGAGTCGGCGCATCAGTTTGAGAAGACCTTCCACACTCTCATTGAAATCCAGCACCTTGGGCATGATGGTCTGCTGGCGGGCAAAGCCCAACAGTTGCCGGGTCATATCGGCCGCGCGCTGGGCGCTGTTTTGGATTTCATCCAAGCATTCCCGAATCGGACTGGCTGGCGAAATTCTGTCCAAGGCCAGATCCGCATTGCCTATAATGACTTGGATCATATTATTAAAATCGTGAGCTACGCCGCCAGCCAGCCGCCCCACTAATTCCATCTTTTTGGCCTGGTGAAGCTGCCCCTCAAGTTTCGACTTCTCCGCCTCGGTGCGCTTGTGCTCAGTGATGTCGTGAAAGATGACAAGACCGGCGGTGATGGCACCGTCCTGGTTGTAGATAGGCGCCGCATTTACGGACACCCAGCGGTCTTCGCCTTTGACATTGTGAATAATGAGTTCTTCATTATGCGTGATCTCGCCTTTGAGCACGGCCCGAGAAAGGGGCAGGTCCTCAGACGGATAGACCGTGCCATCGGGTCGAAACGTCTGCCAATGATCGGTATGTTGAGCAACCTTGATCCCGGTCAGTGGTTGGTTGGTTTCGCCCCGGATGCTTAAGGCAGCGGCATTGGCCCAACGGATGGTAACGTCAGGAGCATCGGCAATCAAAATTCCGGAAGGCGACTGCGAAATTGAGGCTTCCAGCAAGGCCAGGGCATTTTTCGTTTCCTGCTCCGCCCGCTTTCGCTCGGTAATGTCGTTGACGAAGACGGTCAGTCCGGACACAACGCCACCATCGCCAAGAATGGGGTTGTAGCGATCTTTGAAGACGGTTCGGAACAGCGCCGGGTCCCCATATTCTTCGATCGAAATGAAATGTTCCCCCTGCAAAGCACGATCGAAGTTCTTCCGGGCCTTTTCGCGATCAATCGGGTTGGTAATTGCATTGAGCATGTTCATACCCAATTCGATATCAGTGCCCCAGATCGCCTTCATCGCCCTCTTATGCGCTTGGGCAAACATGGTGTAGTGGTAATGGGTATCGAGAGCGAAAATAATAATGTCCAATGGACTTTCCATGATCGAACGTAGCAGAGCGTTCTTGCGCAAGGCGGCATCCTCACTCTCGCGCAACGCAATCTCAACTCGTTTGCGCTCGGTGATGTTCTCGTGAGCGACAACCACCCACATCGGTCTTTCTCCAAGAGGTCGAACATTCATGCAAAACCACCGTTGCTCGGCGGCAGAATGGCATGGATACTCCAAAGAGAAAGACGACTGAGCGCCATTCATGACCGAGCGAATGCCCTGCAACGCCACTGACGCAAGTTCGCTCATCGGCGAGTCAATGGCTGTCTGACAGACCGAAAAATAACTTACTCCTATATGAACATCATCGGATTTGCCGCCATTATCCATGGCAAAACGCTTCCAGGCTTCATTGACGGCCACGATGACTCCATTTTCGTCAAGCACCGCAATTTGCGCAGAGAGTGAATTAATCACATTTCGAGCAAATGCCTCACTCTGGCGCAGTTCGCGGGTGCGCAGTTCGAGCAAGTCCTGCACTCGCAGCAGCGCCCGCTCCCGGCGCGCCCGTGCGCACAACTCAATGAGATACGCCGCTTGGAAGGGTTTGCACAAGTATGCGGCGGCCCCTTTCCTCATCCACTTGACGGCCAGATTGGTGTCGGTGTCGCTCGTGATCATCAGGCAAACGCAGTCCGGTCGCAATGCGCGAAACTCATCAAGCAGGACGTCGCCAAAGCCGTCGGACAGGTGGTAGTCCAAAACCGCCACATCGAAGACGTTTTTCCCGAAAGCTTCAGAGGCAGATCGCAACGTAAGCGCCGTTTCGACCTCGTAGCCGTTAATCGAGAAGAGTTTCTTAAGCAAGTCGCAGAGCGCGTCGTCGTCGTCCACGATCAGGATGCGCGGCGGTATCGGCAACCGCTCACGGTTCAAAGCTGCCCGCACCTGCTGGCAAAAACGCTGCCCGTCCAACTGAGAGGGAAGGAATGCTTCCGCCCCCAGATCGGTGGCGATGCGGGCGGCATCGTCTCCAGAGAATGTGGCCGAAACCACCAAGATTGGAATCTGATTAAAGGCGGCGTACTCGGGCGAACGCAGCAAGCGGCAGAATCGCCAGCCATCAATCCCTGGCATGTAGAGGTCGGTAACGATGAGAGCGGGTGGATGCTCGCCATCCAATGCGGCAAGGGCCGCCTCGGCCCCGGCGAAAACATGGGGTTCAATGCCCGCCTTGCGCAGCTTCCCGGCAAGCATATCAAGCTGTGCGGGATTATCGTTGACCACCACGGCAAATTGGGGGTGATCGTTCTGGCTGTGCATTGTCATAAAAACTTCCGCTCGCGCCTAAAGGCAATCGAGAATAATCGCGATGTTAAAACTTTCCGCACAATTCACCAGACAAAAGAATAGACAAAAAACAGCAGTTCTCATTATGTGGGGCAGACCTCCGGTCTGCCGGTTGCGGTGCCTCTGGCTCCGCAAGGGAATCGAAAACTTCGTGCGCAGGCAGATGATATCAAATAGAAGTGAAAGGCTTATTTTGAAAGTCACAGATGGGTATCAGGCGCAAGTCAGTGAATTGATTTGTTCCAGCTTGGAAACCGCAGTTGGGTTAACCGCAGAACACGCGAAACACGCGAAAAGAAGAGGTGGAATAAAGTTTTGAAGATGCCATCCGTCAGATTAGAAATACATTCTTCGCAATGGGTTCTTTTTCCGCGTGTTCTGCGGTTCATTTGCAGTTTTTGGATTTAAAATTTCAAATCAGCGGAAGACTCACACAAAGGCACAAAGGCACAAAGAGGATTGGGTATAAACAGAATCGAAAAAAGAGAGTTCTTTTCCTGCCTCTTCGTGTCTTCGTGTCTTTGTGTCTTTGTGTGAGCCTTCCCTGGTTCCTCCTCCGGTGCATATCCAATATCGAACAAAGAATCTCCAATGATGAAGTAGGGAAGCCATCAAACCTGGAATTGGCAATTGAAATCGCAGAATACGGAACACGCGCGAAAGGTGAACTCACTCCAACATCATCAATCCTGCCTGCTGCTTTGCTCCTTCTATTGTATCGCAAACGATATCTCGAACTCCTTTGCTGCACTGGAACTGAACTCGGGTTGGAACGCTTTTTTACTTCATTATTGGACATTCCTTGTTCGATATTGGATATTCAATCCCATTCATGCGCAGTCCCGGAAGTGAGGAATCTTCCATTGATTGGGTATTCTTGCCTATCTGCCATAATGAGAAGCGCAAAAAAACAGGAGCCGGATTGCTCCGACTCCTGTTGTGAATTTAATGGGGTACAGTCAGGTTGCCTGGCTCAGTGCCCATGTCCAGCGCCAGCGTTCGCGCCGGAAGCAGTATCCTCAGGAATGCGCATTCCGTAGAACGAGCGATAAACGAAGATCAGTGCGATGACGAAGAAGACGCCGCCGATGGCCCACTTGGTATCCTGATTCTTCATGGTTACAGCAATTTCAGTAGCCAGCAAACCGAACAGCGTGGTGAACTTGATCACCGGGTTCAGCGAGACAGATGAAGTGTCTTTGAATGGATCGCCCACAGTATCGCCAACGACGCTGGCGGCATGCAATGGGGTGCCTTTCTGACGCAGATCGACTTCGACGACTTTCTTGGCATTATCCCAAGCGCCACCGGCATTGGCCATGAAAATAGCCTGGAACAGTCCGAAGAACGCCAGACCGATCAAGTAGCCGATGAAGAAGAAGGGATTGAAGAACGCCAGTGATAGCGAGAAGGAGAAGATGACGATGAAGATGTTGAACATGCCTTTTTGCGCATAGATTGTGCAAATCTTCACGACTTCCTTACTGTCAGCGATCGAAGCGGATCCACCGTCAAGCTTGATATGTTCCTTGATGTAAACCACAGCGCGATAGGCACCAGTCACGACCGCCTGCGTCGAAGCGCCTGTGAACCAGTAAACCACCGAACCGCCCATGAGCAGCCCCAAGAGCACTTCCGGTTGAACCAAGCTGAGTCTTTCGATCACGTCAGGGTAAATTTTCTTTAACAGCATGATGATGCCGAACACCATTGTAGTGGCACCGACGACCGCCGTGCCGATGAGCACCGGCTTGGCCGTAGCTTTAAAGGTATTGCCCGCGCCGTCACCTTTTTCGAGTTGGTGCTTGGCACCTACAAAGTCAGCGTCAAATCCGAAGTCGCGTTTGATTTCGGCTTTGATGCCGCTGATGCTTTCGATCTGGCTCAATTCATAGACAGATTGAGCGTTGTCAGTCACCGGCCCAAAGCTATCGACCGCAATGGTCACGGGCCCCATGCCCAAGAAGCCGAACGCGACCAAGCCGAAGGCGAAGATCGGAGCTGCGAAACCAGGCATCAGGATTGTCAGAGCCGGATTTTGGGCAACTTTATAACTGACCAACATCAGTACCATGATGACCAATCCCTGCCAGAAGGCGGAGAAGTTACCTGCAACGAACCCGGAGAGTACGTTCAGCGAAGCGCCGCCGTGGCCGGAAGCATTGACCACTTCCTTGACGTGACGGGAATTGGTGCTGGTAAACACTTTGGTGAACTCAGGAATCAGAGCGCCAGCCAAAGTGCCGCAGCTAATAATGACTGAGAGATCGAACCAGAGGCCGTCCGGCTGGTCGCCCAACAGAAACTTGCTTGCGACGAAGGTGACGATAATCGAAACGATCGAGGTAATCCAGACCAAGTGAGTTAGAGGAGCTTCCAGATCGAAGTCCTTCTTGTTGCCATACTTGGCTTTGCTGACTGCGCCATTAAGGAAATAAGAGAGAAGCGAGGTAATAACCATCAAAATACGCATCGCGAAGATCCAGATGATCAGCTTGCCACCCATGTTGGCGGGATTTTCGCCTAAAGCCAGCGCCAGGAAGGTGATCAAAGCAACGCCCGTCACACCGTAGGTCTCAAAGCCGTCAGCCGTTGGCCCGACACTATCACCCGCGTTATCACCGGTGCAATCCGCGATCACACCTGGATTCTTCGGATCATCTTCAGGAAGATTGAAGACGATTTTCATAAGGTCAGAACCGATATCGGCGATCTTGGTGAAGATACCGCCGCAAATACGCAACGCGCTGGCACCTAGGGATTCACCAATGGCGAAACCGATGAAGCAGGAGCCGACGAGTTCCTTGGGCAGAAACGCCAAAATACAGATCATGAAGAACAACTCAACACTGACGAGCAGCATGCCGACGCTCATGCCCGACTTGAGCGGAATCAACAGCGTCGCGAGAGGGTTTCCCTTGAGCGAGGAAAAGGCGGTGCGTGAGTTGGCGACCGTATTGATACGGATGCCAAACCAAGCCACAGCATAGGAACCCAAGATGCCCAGTACCGAGCAACCTAGGATGATCATAAAGTCGCCCATGGGCTTGTGCTCCAAACCCAGGAAGTAGTATGCCATGCAGGCCGCGATCAAAACCCACAGAATCGCAAGGAACTTGCCTTGCTGGGCAAGGTAGGTTTTGCAGGTTTCCCAAATGGTGTTCGAGACAAACGCCATCTGCTTGTGAACCGGCAGAGCCTTGGTCTGCGCATACTGAACCAAACCGAAAATCACGCCAAGCAAGCAAACAAACAATCCGGCGTATAGAATGTTCATCCCGGCGAAAGCCCCATCGCCAATTGCGAACTTAACCGCGTTCAGATCAGGAAGCTTAATATCTGCTTCACTCGCGAAAGCCGCGGGCGAAACACCGACGGCAGCGAGTAGCCCCGCTGTCCGACACCAATACTTAGTCATTAACATAATTGGATTAAAGTATCGCGAGGCAAATCGGCAAACGCAATACTTTTTTGTAAATGTTCAACGGGATCTGCGCGATCTACTGTTTCCACTGATTGTGGTCCATAGTCATTCGCAACGTTTGAATGTAATTGCGAGAACTGGGGCTCAGGGTGAAGTTTCGGCAGGATCGCTCAAGCCTGCCCAACATGGCCTCGAATTCCTCGCGGCTGAGCGGAAAAACACCCAGCATCAGTGCCACAGATTGCCACACATGATCGTGGAGCGCGCCAATGCTTTTGCCATCGGGACGCCGTCGCACCAACGAATAGATCTCCTCCATCTCGACATCCTTGGGCTCTCCAACGACGCGCCCGAACTCCACAATCTGAAGCTCAAGAAACATGAAAATCAGATTGTAATCCTCTGGCGGTGCGCCTCTAAACACCGGCGGCTTCTTGCTGCCGCGGAACAGCAATGGCAATGATTGCGCATCCCAACGTATGATTGATTCGCCAAAGGCTATGCGCACCACCGAACGACTGCTCTGCTGCTGGGAGGGCGGCACTGGCAATCCAGGCGACTTGGCAAAAGTCGCCACATGGATCAGCTTTTCGCCATTAATGCCAGCTTCTTCGAATTTGGCTCGCAGCTCTGGAATTACGTTTTCCAGTTTAAACAGTTTCAACATAGCATTGCTCATAGCAATTTAGTTCCGGGAATGCAATCCGCGAAAACGTAAGTGTTACCAAAAGCCCACCCCTTCTTCCAATTCATCAATTCTTTTGATCCTGTTTGGATTTTCCCCTTTGCCCGGAACAGGCAAGGATGCCTGTTCTACTTTGGCGTTTTCGTTGCATCCTCCGTTCTCCTGTGGCAGCGTGACGGTGATTTGACGATGCATTCAGCCAATCCTTTAACTCAGCCAACCGATCCTGCGAGCTCGTGGCGACCCAATTCATGGCAGATGAAACGGGCTTTGCAGCAGCCTTCATATCCAGACGATAAGGAGTTACGGGCGGTGTTAGCCCAGCTTTCCCGGTTGCCGCCGCTGGTTTCCAGTTGGGAAGTCGAGAGTTTGAAATCTCAGTTGGCCGAAGCCGTCCGGGGCGGGCGTTTTCTGCTTCAGGGAGGCGACTGCTCGGAGACATTCGAGGACTGCGAGCCCACTCAGATCGCGGCGAAGCTTAAAATTCTTCTGCAAATGAGCTTGGTGCTTGTCCACGGCAGCCGCCAACGGGTCATACGGGTCGGGCGCTTTGCCGGACAGTACGCCAAGCCGCGCTCTTCGGAAACGGAAATGCGCGACGGAATCTCGCTGCCAGTCTATCGAGGCGATCTTGTGAATCGTCCTGGATTTTCGAAGGCCGAACGCATTCCCGATCCGGCTTTGCTGCTGCGCGGATATGAGCGCTCGGCGCTGACGATCAACTTCATTCGGGCGCTGATCGACGGCGGATTTGCCGACTTGCATCATCCCGAATATTGGAACATGCAATTTGTCCACAATTCGCCCTTGGCAGGCGAATACACGCACATGGTCGATTCCATCCGCGAATCGCTTCAGTTTATGGAGACGGTTACCGGCACCTCGTTGACCGACATGAATCGCGTCGATTTTTTCACCAGTCACGAAGGATTGTTGCTGCATTATGAACAAGCTCAGACGCGCCAGGTGCCGCGCCGCGTCGGATGGTATGATCTCTGCGCTCATTTTCCGTGGATTGGCAATCGCACCCGCGCTCTGAACGGCGCCCATGTCGAGTTTTTTCGCGGCATTCAAAACCCGGTGGCATTGAAGATCGGCGCCCCCATCACGCCCGACGAAGTGGTGAGCCTGTGCCAAATTCTCAACCCTCACAACGAGCCCGGCAAACTCACGCTAGTCCACCGATTTGGCGCAGACGAAATCGAAGCCACGTTTCCACCAATCATCAAGGCTGTTCAAGAAGCCGGACAGTCGGTTCTCTGGTGCTGCGATCCGATGCATAAAAACACAGAGATCACGGCCTCCGGCGTCAAGACCCGGCGTTTTGAAAAGATCCTGGCGGAACTGGAAAAGGCATTCCTCATCTTGCGGGATCACAATGCCCATCTGGGCGGTGTTCATTTTGAATTGACAGGTGAAAACGTGACCGAATGCATTGGCGGCGCCAGCGGCGTGACCGAAGCAGACTTGGGGAGGGACTATCGAACTCCAGTCGATCCCCGGCTTAACGGCGAGCAAGCCCTCGAAATGGCTTTCTTGCTGGCCCGTCTCATGGCCCGCAACCGAAACAAAGAGAACACCATCACCAACTGTTCAGGTCAGAAGGAGAAATTAGCGTCTCGCTGACGCTCGCCGGAAGAGGGGCGCAGGCAAGGATGCCTATGCTATACTTTGAACGGGTAAGAATGTTATTTTTTGCGCCGAGAACAAGGAACGATCTTACCCGTTTACAGTATAAATATCCGCAATCAAGCGACTTTCTTAAATGCCAAATAAGGCGCTTGACCGTTCGAAACTGTTCGTCTAGCCTCGCAACGTAATGAATTCAAATACGCTGCAAGTTCTGGTAAGTGTCGTAGTCGTAACAGACGATTACGCCGCAGGTGCTTGTTGCGCTTAGCATAGCTTTAAACAAGAACCCACGGCTGGAAACGGTCGTGGGTTTTTTTATGCGCATGACCATCAGCCAAAATAGAGCAAAATAGATATGACACACAAAACAGAAACAAAATCGAACCCGGCCCCGCAAGCCGACTCCGGTGAGCTGATGCTCGGTTGCGATATATTGGTGAGGTCTCTTGAACGCGAAGGCGTCGAGCACATCTTCGCCTACCCCGGCGGCGCCAGCTTGGAAATTCACCAGTCGCTGACCCGTTCGACCATTCGCACCATTCTTCCCCGGCACGAGCAAGGCGGATCATTTGCCGCCGCCGGTTACGCCCGAGCCACCGGCAAGCCCGGAGTCTGCATGGCCACCAGCGGCCCCGGCGCGACAAACCTGGTCACCGCCATCGCCGATTGTTACATGGATTCTGTTCCGCTTGTGGCCATTACCGGCCAGGTGGCACAGGCAATGATCGGCAAAAGCGCTTTCCAGGAAATCGACATTTACGGCATCACGCTTCCCATCGTCAAACACAGTTACCTTATTACCGACGTCAACGACATCACGCGAATTGTCAAAGAGGCTCTTTATGTGGCCCGAACTGGCCGACCGGGACCCGTGTTGATCGATTTCCCCAAGAACCTCCAGCAAACCAAGGCCAAGCCCGTTTGGCCCACCGAGGTGAACTTGCGCGGTTATGATCCCATCCGAAAGGCGGATGACGCATCTCTGACGCGCGTTATCGACCTGATCGAAAAAGCGGAGCGCCCGGTGCTCTATTGCGGCGGCGGCATCATCACCGGTGAAGCCTCGGCTGAACTGCGGGAATTCGTCGAAAAGACCCAAATCCCGGTGACCACCACGTTAATGGGGTGCGGCGCGTTCCCCGAGACGCATCCCCTCTCGCTTCGATGGCTGGGCATGCATGGCGCAGCCTTCGCCAATTGGGCGGTCAACGGCGAGTACAAGCATCGCAAGAGCGTGGACGAACCGATGGTGAAGATCAATCCTGGCGCCGACCTGCTGCTGGCGTTTGGAGTCCGCTTCGACGACCGTGTGACCGGCAAGCTCGACGAATTCTGCAAGGGCGGAACGATTGTCCATATCGACATCGACCGGTCCGAGCATAACAAGAACAAGAAAGCACAGTTGGCCATTGAGAGCGACATCAAATATGCCTTGGGCCGTTTGAACGAGATGCTGGCCAAACGCTCGCTCTCTCGCGATCTTTCCGCTTGGCACGCGCAAGTCGCCGAATGGAAGCAACGCGCTCCGTTCCGCTATGAGCTGACCTCAGAAATCATGCGTTCGGACCACGTTCAAGATCATCTCAAAGGCCGCGAGGGCGATGTGATTCTTCCACAAATGGCAATTGAGATGCTGTATGAATTGACCAAAGGAGATGCGATCATCTCAACCGGTGTCGGCCAGCACCAGATGTGGACCGGGCAATTCTATAAGTTCAAGGATCCCCGCCAATTCCTGACCAGCGGAGGGCTCGGTTCCATGGGCTTTGGCTATCCCGCAGCCATGGGAGCAAAGGTGGCGTTCCCTGATCGCCAGGTTGTTGATATTGACGGCGACGGCGCGTTTCTGATGAACGTCCAGGAACTGGCCTGCGCGCACATTGAAAGAATTGCCGCCAAGGTGATTATTCTAAACAACCAGCACTTGGGCATGGTCATGCAGTGGGAGGATAGATTTTACAAAGGCAACCGTGGCAATACTTACTTGGGCGATCCCGAATGCCGGAAAAAGATTTATCCCGATTACGTGGCCGTGGCCAACAGCTTCAACGTCCCCGCCGAACGTGTCATGTACCGGCAGGATTTGCGCGGAGCGATCCAGCGCATGCTCGACTCAGATCAGCCGTATTTGCTGGATGTGATTTGTCCGAACACCGAGCATGTGCTCCCATTCATCCCCGCCGGACGAACGGTTGCGGATATGGTGATTTAGCGGCACGACACTGTGGCGAGGACACCGCGGCTCAATGACATCGTTGAATCATGGTGACCTCAGCCCCAAGATACCATGCCCTGCGTCAACCGAACGCCATGCGTCGTAATGGCCGCGCTCTTGTGCCTTGCAGCGTCTGTTCAAGCCGACTGGCGCGAGGATTTGGCGCGGATGCCTTTGCGCGGCAATCCCTCCGAGCTCAATGAGACCAATTGCATTCCGCTGATGCTCCAGGCGTTTCATGGGTGCAAATCGGTGAAATCGCTGATTTTCATGCCGGGCGCAACCGATGAACTCTATTTCTTCCACCGAGTTCATGTTCGCATGCAAAATCCCAACCCCAGCCTGTCCGACGCAGTGGTGGCTCTGACTAACCAGACTCCACTTCACGCCATCTGGCGCGCCCCATTCCTCATCTTGCACACCGATGAAGATCCTCTGGATCCCATCGGCTTTGTCTCAGACACTCCCACCGCCGAGCGCATCAAAGCCGCGCGATTAGCTTCGGAAGCTCGTTTCGACGACCAAGACTGGGGTGCGCTCCAACCATTTCTGGCCAAGACCTTGGGAATCCATGTGGAACCGAGCTCGAACTCGCTTCAAAGCCATCATTTCTTCCGCCACAGCTTCGCGGCATCCGATCTGACCGGTTGGGAACTGCTCGAAGCAACATCGTTGGCCGGAAAAACAAAATTTAGAGTCGAGGCCAATCGCGTTATTTTCGAAGGAGACATCCGCCATTTGGCCAATCCCACAGTGCCTGCGGATTTCCTGGTTTCGATGTTGGAACCTCCAAGCATGAAGCGCATTAATTCGATCCCACTCGAAGGAGTGGATGGACGCTTGGATTACTTTGCCGCCGCCCCCAAGACAGGCCGACTCTTTGTCGCAGCGCCGGAGAATCATTCGGTTGAGGTGATTGATCTAAAGGCAGGCCGCCGGATCCGTCAGATTACCGGAATCAACGAACCCCAAGGCTTGGCGTTCGCGCCGGACGCCAACCGTTTGCTGGTCTGCAGCCGCAACGATGGATCTGTTCGCAGCTTCGACGCCAATTCATTTGAAGAAGGACCACGAATCAATCTTGGACAAAACGCCGACAATATCCGTTTGGATGACCACATGGCTTTTGTCGGCTCCCGGGTGGAGTCAGGACTGGGGCTCCTGACAGGAATCGACATCTCGTTCTTCAACCCAAACAAAGCAGGACAACAAACATCGCTCCTGTCACAAATCCAACTGCCAGCGCATCCTGAATCATTTCAATTCGACTTCATACATCGCCAGGTTTTCGTCAATGTGCCCGATGCTCGTCAGATTGCCGTGATTGATGTCAGATCGTCCAAATGGAGGACTTCAGCCTCATGGTCAATAAGCGCTGCCGAGCAGAACTTCCCAATGGCATTGGACGCCGCAAAAAGCCGGCTATTTGTCGGCTGCCGCAAGCCAGCCTGCATCCTGGCCTATCACACCGGCACGGGACGTCTGCTCTTTCAGTCGCCGTGCGTCGGCGACGCCGCCGGCCTGTTTTATGACGACGCGTTGAAACGTCTCTACGTGATCGGCGGTGAAGGCGCCATTGACATTTTCATGGTCCCCGACAATGCCGCAGAAGCCGTATTGTTGACTCGCATCTGGACACGTCCCCAAGCTCGAACCGGCCTGTTCATCCCCGAGCTGCAAACCCTCGCCGTCGCCGTGCCACATGCAACCAATGGTCCCGCCCAAATTCTGTTATACAAGGTGGGACAGTAGAGCTTGCCAGCAGGTAGCGTAGGCCATCTTGCCTGTGCCTTTCTTTCCGGAGAGTGTCAGCAAGACGCTGACATTGTGCGCGTTACAGGAAAGCAACCCTGTGGGGCATGCCTCACTACAATTGAGTTAAGAAAAGCCCAGTTGGAATCAGCAATTCTCATTATGGCAGGCAAGCAAGAATACCCAATGAATATCCAATATCGAACAAGGAATTTCCAATAATGAAGTGAGGAATTCTGACAAAAACTTCTGTTTCTCTCGCCCATCCTTATTCTCATGTAACGTCAGATATTCAGTTGTGGATTTCAAATTTCAAATTTGAGATTCAACCCAACAGCCCCCTGCCAAAATGCGAATTGCCGGGCAAAAGACTTCGGATAGTGAGAAAAGCGG
>CAIUEN010000522.1 GCA_903898185.1 uncultured Verrucomicrobiales bacterium | reverse complement strand
GTTGTTTTCGCGAGCATGATGTAACCCTTTCTGGCGAAAACAATTTAAAGTCTTACGCTCTTCTTCTGATAATTGGATAGCAATACGACGCATAGCTACCCCCTAATATATACCACGTCTTTAAATGTTCAATGTACTAGCATAGAGTACCAGGCGTTTTATGGCTGCACTGGCCTGATCGATTTAACGATACCCGGTAGCGTGACCAACATAGAGAGCCTGGCGTTTTCCTGCTGCACCGGCCTGACGTCCATAAACGTGGATGCAGCAAATACGCATTACAGCTCTGTGGGTGGGGTTCTCTTCAACAAGAGCCAAACCAAGGTCATTCAATGCCCAGGCGGAATGGTCGGAAGCTATATCGTCCCAAGTAGCGTGACTAGCATAGGAGGTCAGGCATTTTATGGTTGCACCAGGCTGACCGATGTAACTATACCCGCAAGCGTCACTAGCATAGAGTACCAGGCGTTTTATGGCTGTAGCAGCCTGACGAGAGTCCGTTTTCAAGGCGATGCGCCCAGTGTCGGTCAGTCGATTTTCTTCAACGCGACTATTTATTACCTGCCGGGAACCACGGGCTGGGGATCGGCGTTTGCCGACCGTCCAGCCTTTCTATGGATACCTCCTTCAATCACGCTCCAGCCGTCGAGCCAAACCGCTCAGATGGGGACGAACATCATTTTCCGTATTGGGGCGGCAAGTACCGTTCGGCTCAGCTATCAGTGGACTCGAAACGGCAATGCTATTCCAGGTGCAACCAATGCGTCCTTAACGATCAGCAATGTGCAACTGGCCGACGCCGGAGCATACGTGGTTACCGTCTCCGATTCATTCACGAGAACAAGCAGCGCGACGGCGACGCTGGTGGTTTCGGTGCCCCAGGGCTTTCAGTATCCGGTTGCGGCATTTAACGGTCTGTTCAACCCCGCGCAGGGGGCATCAATCAGCAATAGCGGCTTGTTCACGTTGACGTTGACCGCCAAAGGGAAGTTTACCGCAAAGGCGATTTTTCCGAACTCCCAAATCAGCATATCGGGCGGCTTGACCAATGGGCAAACGGTTGTGCCGGTCAAACTGGCGGGAAAGAAGGTTCCCTCGTTTTTCATCGCCTTGCAATTTGGAAGCGAACAGAGAAACGATTATATGGCCGGGACCTTGACCGACGGGGCCAGCAATTATGTTTCAGCCCTTCACCTCTACAAGGCGGGCAAAGGTCCCTTGACTCCCGCACGCGGAAGCACACTGTTTACGCTGGCCATGGCTCCCGGTGCCAACGCATCCATCACGCCGGGCGGTTGGAGCACATTTACCGCCAGTCTCAACAACGGCGGGACAATAACGCTCGCGGGCACATTGGGCGATGGAACCAAGATCACCCAATCGCTGGCGACATCAACGGATGGTGATTTCCCGCTCTACTCTCCGCTTTACGGCAACAAAGGAATGTTGCTGGGCTGGCTCAGTTTTACGAACAACACTCCTGGCGGCGATGATGTCGTTTGGATAAAACCGGTGAACCTGAAAGACAAATATTATCCTAAGGGCTTTATGGAGCAGACCAGTATTGTCGGTTCATCCTACGTCAAACCCATCGACAGGGCGGGTGCGCTGGTGCTGACCAATGGGCTCATCACGATACAAGACGGCAACTTGCCGACGCCTCTCGTCAAGAGCCTGGTGCTGATCAACAACAAGGCCGTGATAACGACCGTGAACGACAATTCACTTGCCCTGACCGCGAACCCGAATACCGGGACTTGGACGGGGAGTTTCATCGCAACCGGATCAAAGAAAACAACCGCCATCAACGGTGTCGTTTTGCAACAGCAAAAAATAGCGGTTGGGTCGTTCCTGGGAACAAACCAGAGTGGCGCGGTCGAATTGCGAGACTCGTTTTAGACACGGGCGGTGGTGTGACGGCCAACCGCCGGGAAACGCTCCCAAATGAGACTCAAAGCCTCTGACCTGACGCAACCGGTGACGCACTAGTACACTGCGGCGTAAGTTCGTGAGCAGAAGTTTTGCGGTTATTGCTGGGAAAAAGGCGCACCAGTTGCGCTCACGAACTTACGCCGGGATGTACTAGCCGCTACGCCAAACCTTCAGAGTTCGCCAACAGGAACCGATGCCGCAATGCAACCGCTGTCACCAAAGCCGATCCCGAAGGCTCCAAAATGATCAATTACCCCACAGGTTGTGTTTGGGCCTGAAAGGCGCGATTCAGTTCAACTTTATGCTGGTACGATCTCGCAACCAGAGATAGTCCGTGGCGGGCGAAGGCACGAATCCGCCCCCAGCGCCGCCCTGGACCGGAGGACGAACAGTGTTAGATCCCCAACGGTGGAGTTCGAGATGCCCATCGGCCCAAGCCATATTGGCCGCGCCATTGTGGCACGAAGCCGGGAGGTTACCCTGCCATGGTTGGTTCAGGTTGATAGTGCGGATGCTGGTTTTGTGACCTTTATGGACGTAATCTGCCGAAAGGTGCGCGTCCATGATAGGATAGAGCAGCATCATTTCGCAAGTGTCGGCCCAATTTCCCTCCACGTTGTCCATGTATGCGTTAATTTGATACAAGTGCTCCGAACGAAGTTTCTCTGCTTCAAAGTGGTCTTGTGTGGCTTTGGGCGTGAATTTGCAATCGATAATGATTCTATTGCGTGCTGAGAGGGTTCATTTAGACTTCAAAACGTCTCTGACACCGGAATAGACCGATTCGTAACCGTGGCCTGTTAGGATTATTTCACCGTTCAGAGGCTCTGATTGATAAAATGCAACCCCCGCAAGCAACGGCTTAGCATGGGCAATCGTATTTACATTCTCGGACGAATCGATTTCCATGGGTATAACCCAAAATCCGCCTCCGCTTACCCCTTCGTAGTTTTCAGGGAAATTTTCAAAGCTGCAAGGCACCTTGATGTCAATATAATCAAAACCATTTCTCTTGGTTCTGGATTCAAAAATCCCACGGCCAACGAAGTTTGACACTTTTGTCAGTGACCCACCCGGAACAGAATCAGGCCGCACAATTGCTTTGGATTCAAACGGACTGCCCGCAACAGCCCAATAAAGTCGATTCAACGGTGTTTCAAGAAATCTCAACTGTTGGGATTCCAAGAAGCAAAAGGATTTCAGACTCTTCAAAATTCCCAACAGAATGGCATTGCGAATGATGATGAAAGATAAATCGGGGCCTTCGTCACTATAGGGACGATCCCTCGGGAAACCGATGGGAACGTGCTCAAAATCCCGTGTCTGTAACCAAAGTCCATGTTCGCGGTTTGCGATGCACAAGGCAAATTCTTCCGATTCAAATACAGCCTTCGCGACGTGGTGAGCGGTTAAGATTCCGTCGAACCCGCACGTATTGACGAAGGTTCCGGAGCCAACGAGTCCATCGCCAAAAATGAAAATTGCGGTGTAATTTCCTATCTCAGGAAACGCCTTTTTAAGGTGCGGTTGTGGGTCAAAATTAGGCAGTGTTAATATTTCGTTCTTTGACATATGAGTTTCCTATCAAGGCTTATTTTCGCCGTGCAAGGATTTCCGTTTTAAGTTGCTTGGTTCGCTTTTGTGCTTCCGCAACCTGTTCAGGTGACATTCTTTTCTCCATGTCATCTCGATTTTTCACACTTATCTCATCTCCAGCTATTCCTGCTACGTTTAGCCATGCATATGCCTCTACGTAATCCCTCTCAACGCCTTCACCAAGCCAATACCTAGCACCAAGATTATTTTGAGCCAAAGCATTGCCTTGTTCGGCGGCTTTCCGATACCACTTCACAGCCTCAGCATAATCTCTTGCAACACCCTTACCATCCTTATAACTGTTGCCAAGACTAAATTGAGCTTCAGCATTGCCTTGTTCAGCAGCTTTGCGGAACCATTTCATAGCCGTAACATAATCCTTCTCCACGCCGTTACCATTGTAAAATGATATGCCTAAATTGTTTTGGGCATCGGCATCTCCTTGTTCAGCAGCTTTGCGAAACCATTTCACAGCCTCAGCACAATCTCTTTCAACGCCCTCTCCGTTGCAATACTTGAGGCCAAGGTTGAACTGAGCCATCACGTGCCCTTGTTCAGCAGCTCTCCGATACCATTTCACCGACTCGGCATAATCTTTTTCAACGCCCTTCCCGTTTTCATACATAACGCCAAGACTATTTTGCGCATCGGCATTCCCTTGTTCAGCACCTTTGCGATACCACTTCAATGCCTCTACGAAACTGGTCGCCGTGCCCAATTTAAAATATGTATCTCCGACACAGGCCTCCGCAATGGCATCTCCCTGTTTAGCGGCTCTGATAACCCAAGCGAAGAACAGTCCGGCATTTTCCGGCACCCCATCGCCATTCTGGTATTTCACGCCCAACAAACGTTGAGCCATCGGGTCACCCTTTTCCGCTGTCGCCTTCAACTGATCCAGCGGAAGAGCCTTCAACGCCGCCTCTGACGTTGCGGAGTTCGTTTGGGCGTGGACTTTGGGCGGGGCGACGAAGCAAAGCAGCCCAACTAGCGTAAAAAGAAAAGGCTTGATCATACGTACATAATATCGAGATGAGGTTGCCCTGTCCATGCGAATTCCGCTACGGCAGCGTCTTGGCTCCCGGCTCCAGTGGGTTTTCAGGCTTCAAATGATAAGACATTGCTTTTCCGGCGGCAACATGGCAAACCCGGCGCATGAATGGCCCTTTTAACGCTCGCGCTGACAGACAAGTTTCTCAAGTGCGATTCGCCGCCGCTGAGTCGTTGCGGACTTGGCCCTTCCGCATAGTTAAAAAGGGGAATCCACACGCAGTGCAGATTCCCATTTGCAGCTCTGGATTTGCAGCTCTGACATAATCCAAAGCAAGCACTATCCCAACTTCCTCAGCTTGCTTTCGCCAATCTGAGTCGTTGCGTATTTTGCCCTTCCCTTCGCCCATTTCCTCAGAGCATCAATCGGTTCACCTATGGTCTTCGACAACGACATAAACCCACGTCATAACGCTTGCAATGGTCAGATCTCCCGGCTCCTTTCCCTGGTCAAACCCATCAAACAGAGCCTCAACGAATACCGCTTCTATTTCGCTACCCGTTAAGCCTTCGGTCATTCGCGCCAGTTGAATGAGGTCGAAGTCCCTGGGATCTCGACCGTATTTGCTGATTTGGATCGCCCAGATGGCTTCACGTTCAGCAGGAGTGCGCAGGCAAGTCCACAAAGAACAGCTCGTCGAACCTTCCCTTGCGGAGCAGTTCGGGCGGGAGTTGTGTGACGTCGTTGGCAGTGGCGACGATGAACACAGGTCCCTTTCTCTCCTGCATCCAACTGATAAAAACTGCCGAATAGTCCTATGGTTCCTGCTGGTCAAAAGGCAGTCCGAAATATTCAAAAACAGCTTTGGTGCGATAGAAAATCCGGTACTCAAACATCCCTCCCTGTTCGCACATCACGTTCATCGCCAGCAAATCACGACTCAGAAAGTCGATCAGGTGCAGAGGTTCATAGGTCACCGACACTTGGGTCTGCCCGTCAACTTGCATCGTGTTGACCGAAGGAAGGCAGCACAAAATCATCGTTTTCAGCATGTCCCCTTCCAGTTTGCAGAAATACAACCAATAGGGCCAAGCATCATGGAATGCTGAATAAAACCGTCGTATTTCTGGGATCATGTGGATTTCTCTCGGGTCCTCACCCCAGCCTTCAATGCAGAACACGAAACAATCCATCAGCTCCCTGAGACGACGACCAGAAGGAAGTTTGTCTGCCCCGTATAGCCCAAGGAAATGAGTGAAGTCGCCTCGTTCGATCTTGCTGCGGCTAAACTCGTAGAGAATCAGGTCGTGAC
This sequence comes from uncultured Verrucomicrobiales bacterium, assembly GCA_903898185.1. GTDB lineage: Bacteria > Verrucomicrobiota > Verrucomicrobiia > Limisphaerales > Palsa-1400 > CAIUEN01. Next base: position 626 of record CAIUEN010000522.1, on the reverse strand, counting down.
TGTCGTTGCTCATGAACCAGAGAAATTTAGCGAAGCATAGGCATCAAAGCGACATCAATTGAATCGATTTGTGAAGATTCAAGACAACTTGGATTTCAAGGCCAAAAGATCTACGACTTCACATTCCTGAACCAACCATCTTCCTTGCAATCCAAAACGATCCACCGGCTGATTGAGGTTAATTCAGCAACCGGAGCATTTACCAACACTGGTTGCCCAGGTTCTCAATAACCAACACAAACGGCGTCATTTCCTACTCCGTCTTCCTGCAACAAACCGTCAATGTCGCTATTTCTTGACGCCAAGAATCGCGTCTTTGGCCGTCTTGGAGACCAGAAACTTCAAAACGCGCTTGGCTGGAATTTTGATGCTTTCTCCGGTCGCTGGATTGCGTCCCTTCCGAGCCTTGCGATTCGCAAGCACCAGCTTGCCCAATCCGGGAATGGTAAACGAGTTCTTGGCGTTCGTGTACGCCAATGCCACAAGGGCTTCCAGTGTTTGAGTCGCCTGCTTCTTGGTGATTCCAGATGCTTCCGCCAGTGATGTTACGATTTGAGACTTGGTTAATGGTTTCGATGCTTTTGCCATATGATGCCCAATGGATAATGCTAAAATCCCTCAGACAC
>CAIUEN010000521.1 GCA_903898185.1 uncultured Verrucomicrobiales bacterium | reverse complement strand
GAGCTGTACAAGTTGTAAAAGTTATTTCTGCGCGACTCCTCAGCGATCATCAATGGCTGCCGACTGGCCATTTCTGCGACCCAAGGAGCCAGCCATGTTTGAAAGCATTGAATTAGGTCACAAGCTCGCAAAAGATAAATTTCAGGAGTTGCTGCCCAAGCTCCGAGCCGAACTGCTCCAGACTCACATGCAACTTCGCGGACGAAATTTCCCGGTTATTGTCATTATCGCCGGAGAAGACGCTGCGGGAAAGGGAGAGACGGTGCAACGCCTCAACGAATGGCTTGATCCTCACGGAGTCGAAACTCATGCGTTCTGGGAATCGAGTAAGGAGAAATTACAGCACCCGGAGTATTGGCGTTTCTGGCAGGCAATGCCCGGTCGAGGACGGATTGGCATCTTTTTTGGCTCGTGGTATGCGGAACCGATGCTGAGGCGAATCTACGGAGAAATCAAACCAGACGCCTTTGACCATGCGCTCGACCGAATTGCGGCATTCGAGAAGATGTTGACAGACGACGGTGCGCTGGTCCTGAAATTTTGGCTGCATCTCTCTCGCAAGGATCAGAAAAAGAGCCTGAAAAGGCTGGACAACCAAGGCTTGGCCACCGAGACGGACTGGAAACACCACAAGCTTTACGATTCATTCATCAAAATTGCCGAACGCGCCATTTCACGGACGCACGACAGCGCTGCCCCTTGGCATCTGATCGAGGCTGCCGACGAACGCTACCGGGTTTATACCGTGGGCACGATTCTGATGGAATCGCTCCAGCAAAAGCTGGCCACCACCTCTGCCTCGGGTTCGACGCCCAAGAGCGTTTACCTCAAAGAACGGGAGACTGGTGATCCCGGGCTGACCTCCGGAACCGACTCCATCCTCGACAAGATCGACCTGACTCAAAAACTGAGCGATTCCGACTACCGAAAACAGCTTACCTCACTCCAGGCCCGCCTTGGAAAACTTGCTTGGAAAGCGCACTCTGAAAAACAGTCGATGGTACTGGCATTTGAGGGGTGGGATGCCGCAGGCAAAGGGGGTGCCATTCGCCGGGTTGCGCAATCAATGGACCCGCGGCTCTATAAAGTGGTGGGCGTCGCTGCGCCGACCGACGAGGAAAGGGCCCAGCACTATCTCTGGCGCTTCTGGAGGAAGATTCCGCGCGCCGGTTCTGCCACCATTTTTGATCGCTCATGGTATGGCCGCGTTCTGGTTGAGCGCGTGGAGGGCTTTGCCCCGCCGTCCGATTGGAGCCGGGCCTACACCGAAATCAACGCCTTTGAGGAGCAACTCATTGAGCATGGCATTATCCTGTGCAAGTTCTGGCTGCATATCAGCCCGGAAGAGCAATTGCGCCGGTTCAAAGAGCGCGAAACAGTCGCCTATAAACAATACAAAATCACCGAGGAAGACTGGCGTAATCGCAAAAAATGGGACGACTATAAGCTGGCGGTAAACGAAATGGTGGCGCGCTGTTCCACCAATTCCGCTCCATGGACGCTGGTAGCCGCCAACGACAAACGAATCGCGCGTGTACAGGTACTAAAGACCGTCGTCAATTCCCTTGAGCGGTAACCCATTGCGTGCGCGTGCGGCGAAAAGTGCTCTACGGGACGTTGCGAAAGCACTTGGACAAATTGTTCCGAGAGTTGGCGCGGCAGAAGGAATGCGAGATTGATCGAGTAGAACCAAAAACCGTTCGTCTCCCAAGGAAGTTATCGCCAAAACGCCTTAAATGGTCTCACG
>CAIUEN010000520.1 GCA_903898185.1 uncultured Verrucomicrobiales bacterium | reverse complement strand
TGACGGCGGAACAACGCCGGGCTGCGCGGGTGTTTGAGTTGGAGCGTTGGTTTCCAACCATTCTTTCATGTAGCATAGATAAACACAATCAGCAGTGAAATATGCAGGATTCATGCTCTTAAATGCGAAAGTAGGGCTAGTCGTCCGCCGGGGCGCTTTTCAGGCGGTCCCGGCATTGAATTGAGGTCTTGTTATGGCCACGATGAAACGGTTTTCGAGGGTTGCGCACGAGTCGATGTCCGAGTTGAACATCACTTCGCTGCTCGACTTGTGCTTTGTGTTGCTGGTGATCTTCATCATCACGACCGCGCCGGTGACCAATGACCTGGACATGGCCCTGCCCAAGGCCGCCAAGCGCGAGAAGGAGCCCAAGCCGAAAGTCCAGTGCGTAACCATTGACAAGGCTGGCCAGGTCTTCCTCAACCGCATGCCCGTTGACAGCCAGAAATTGCTTGATACGCTGATCGCAATGCGGCAGACCGACGCGGATCTTAACGTTACCGTGCGCGGCGACAAGAAGACCAAGCACAAATACGTCATGGGAATCCTTGAAGTGCTCCAGCAAGCCAACATCGGGAAGGTCGATCTGGCCACCGACCCCAAACCTAACTGACACGATGAGAACTCCAGAAGTGCCCAAAGGCCCGCCCAAGAAGGGCGTCGCGCTGTCCATTGTTTTTCATGTCGTTCTGGGCCTGCTTGTGTTCTTGATGGCCGCGCGGGAGGGCATGGTGGGGAAGGGATTTGAGAAAATCGCGGTGCAGATCGTGCCCAAGAAGAAAGAGGTCGAAAAACCGAAGGAGGAGAAGAAGGTTGAGCCTCCCAAGGTGGACGAGCCCAAGAAAGTGACTCCGAAGCCCGCAACGCGGGAAGCCACCAAGCCGGTGGAGCGCGCCAAAGCGCCGCCTGTATTGGTGAGCCAGGAGGCACCTGCTGCGGCGATTCCCGCCGATTTCACCTTTGCCCCATCCTCCGCCGTCTCAACCACCACGGACCCCGTCGAAGCCTACCAGGGACTCGTCCAATACGAACTGGAAACAAGCTGGAGCTATCCCAAGGGACTCAAGGATATGGGACTGGTCACTGAGGTTGAAGTCGCCGTCGATTCCAAGGGAGTTGTCGCATTCAAGAACTGGAAGAAGCGTTCGGCAAACAAGGAATGGGATGATTCGGTGGAGAAAGTCTTCCAAAAAGCGCGGACCTTGCGCCGCCAGCCTCCCGGTGGATTCCCTCCCTTGGTGACGGTGCGCTTTGACATGATCAACCGCGAACTGAATCTGAATTGACGCATGAGCAAATTTTTCAAATCCCATCACTCCGGAACTTCCGAGCTGAACATCACCCCGCTGCTGGACTTGGTGATCGTGTTGATGATGATCTTCATCATTGCCGCCCCCCAGCTTGCCAACAACGTCGAGCTAAGCCTGCCCTCCAAAGCCCCGCCGCCGGACCATCCGGCCAAGCCGCCGAAATTGACGTATATCGGGGTGGATGCCAATGGCGAGGTGACGCTCAACAAGCAGGTTTATCCCCAGATGGAGCCGCTGAAACAGACGCTCATGGAGATGTTCAAGGCAGACCCCGAGCTGAGCGTCGTCGTTCGTGGACATGAAGACGCCGATTACGAACTGGTAATCGGCGTGCTTGATATTTTGCAGCAGGCGAAAATCACCCGCATCGGCTTGGCTACAGGCGTTGGAGATGATGTTCAGTCAGTGCAATAGATAGCTCCTACTACAACTACCCGCTGAGCGGTCGCATGAAAGCAAAAACAGAAACTCTCTGGCACAAGTGGCGCAAGTCAACGCCAGCCAACCTGTGATGCCCGATGGCAGTGGGCGTCCCATGAGGCTCTTTCTTCCGATCGAGACCGCCTCAAGTCACTCCTCCCCGGAGGGCAACAACGCAAAAAAGTCCGCTTTCGAGGAATTAAACTTCAGACTTCCTGACCTCGCCCACATATTTTCAAATATCGGGGATTATTGGATGAGACCATTTAAGGCGTTATAGCGATAACTTCCTTGGGAAACGAACGGTTTTTGGTATCAGGATAGTCTTAAACTATTTTCCCTGACATCAGGAAGTCTGAACTTGCGAGTGTTTCCCCCAGTTTTTGCCGATTTTAGTGATGTCTTAAAGTATATCATATTTATAAACTATATATAATACATTTATAAATAGACAGTTAAGCACAATCATATATTTATATAATAAAAGTCGATTGACATTGTGTGTTTATTTAGTATTCTCACCTCAAGTTTTTGAGAATATCAACTGAATTGAACTGAATTTTACGATTATGAAACTGAGTCGCATCACTCAAATTGGATTTGCTATATTGGCCGCCGGAGCGTTTGCCGCAAACGTCGAGGGCAAGGAAATCAAACTTTTGAATGTTTCCTATGATCCAACTCGAGAGCTATACACAGCCATTAACGAAGCGTTTGGGAAACAATGGGAAGCAAAGACCGGCGATAAGGTGGTGATATCGCAGTCCCATGGCGGATCTGGCAAGCAGGCGCGGGCGGTAATTGACGGGTTGCAGGCCGACGTAGTCACGCTGGCATTGGCGTATGATGTCGATGCGCTGCATGAAAAGGGGGATCTCATTCCCGCCGACTGGCAGAAACGCCTGCCCAACAACAGTTCTCCCTACGTTTCGACCATCGTGTTTCTGGTCCGCAAAGGCAATCCGAAGCACATCAAGGACTGGGATGATTTGATTGCGCCTAAAGTCGAGGTGATCACCCCCAACCCAAAAACGTCGGGTGGAGCTCGATGGAATTATCTGGCCGCCTGGGGCTTTGCCTTGAAGAAAAACGGCAACGACGAAGCCAAAGCTCGGAAATTCGTATCCAAACTTTATAAGAATGTTCCCGTTCTCGATTCCGGGGCGAGGGGGGCCACCACCACGTTCGTTCAACGGGGAATTGGCGATGTCCTGATTGCGTGGGAGAACGAGGCGATTCTTTCGGTCAAGGAACTGGGGGAGGGACAGTTCGAGATCATCACCCCGGCAGTAAGCATTCTGGCTGAGCCGCCAGTGAGCGTTGTAGATAAATTTGCGGATAAACACGGCACCCGCGCTGTGGCCCAAGCCTATTTGGAATTCCTCTATTCGCCCGAAGGCCAGGAAATCGCGGCAAAGAACTTCTATCGACCTCGCTTGGAATCGGTGGCGCAGAAATACGCATCCACCTTTTCGAAGCTTGAACTCTTCACCATAGACGAAGTCTTTGGCGGCTGGCAAAAAGCGCAAAAGGCCCATTTCAGCGATGGGGGCGTCTTCGATCAGATTCAACAGAACATCCATTAACTCCAATGAGCAATTCATCCCTGCCAGCGCACATTGAAGAATCGGTGAATGCCTTGGTCGTTCCTGCGTTGCTGCCAACGGTCGAAAGCCTGCCTCAACGGTCGCCCATTGAGCGGCTGTTAAGCCCCCTGGATCAATTGGCTGAAAACTCCGAGCGATTGTTCTCCAAGTCGCTCGGTGAATTCCAGAGTGCCGGCCAAACCTATCGGGTGCCTCGGTATGTGTTTCTGGGACCCGATGGCGGCGGAAACACAATTCGGATTGGTGTTTTCGCAGCGATCCACGGCGACGAGCCGGAGGGAACCTTCGCGTTAACCCGGTTCGCCAGCCTGCTCGAGGCCAATCCACAGCTTGCACAGGGCTATGCGCTTTTCCTCTACCCAGTCTGCAATCCGACCGGGTTTGAAGACCTCACGCGTCACTCACGAAGCGGAAAGGACTTGAACCGCGAGTTTTGGAGCGAATCGCAGGAACCGGAAGTGCGCATGCTGCAATCAGAGATATGCCTGCAAGCGTTCGACGGCATTGTCACGTTGCACGGAGACGATACCAGCGACGGCCTTTATGGGTTTGTTGGCGGCTCAGTGCTCTCGGAGAGTCTTTTGGAACCGGCACTGGCCGCTGCCGAGAAAGTTCTGCCGCGCAATCGCAATCATGTCATTGATGGATTCGACGCTCGTCGTGGAATCATTAACGACGGTTACCGGGGCATGTTGAAACACGTTCCCAATCTGCCGCGTCCGCCTTTTGAGATCACCTTCGAGACCCCGCAGAAGGCTCCGGTTCACCTCCAAGTCGAGGCATTTGTCGCGGCGCTCAAAACGATCCTGGTTGAATACCGCCATTTGATCTCTATTGCGCAAAATATGTAGGAAGTTTGTTAGTTTGCTGGTTTTCAGTTTTCAGCAAAGCGCTCTGATTATAAGATGTTGTAGCATTTCTGCCGCTTTTGAGCTGAATCTTGGGCGGCATGTGGCCAGGTTTCAAACCGAAGCTTTTCTTGGTGAGCGAAGCAGTACAACTGGCATTACCTGTTTGAATTTGTGCCGGTTCTGCAGCCATGCCGCCCCAAGCGCCGCATCACAAGACAGGCATGCGCACACGCATTGTTTCTTCTTGAAACCTTGAGTTTTGCGACGTTCTTGAGTTTGATATTCCCATGCCGATAAAGTGCAAGCAGCCGGAGCCGCAACTGGAGTTGGAAGTGATTTCCGAGAACGGGAATACATTTTCAACCTTGCCGGATGCGGGTGTGCAACTGCATTTTGAAAGCAAGATGGGGCAACTTTACTTGGGAGATTCGCTTATTTGGCTGAGGAGCTTGAAGTCTGAATCCGTTGATCTGGTCTTTGCCGACCCTCCTTACAATATCAAGAAAGCAGATTGGGACGATTTCGAGAGCCACGAACATTATGTTTCCTGGTCCCGTCAGTGGATAGAGGAAGCAGCACGGATTTTAAAGGACACAGGCACTCTTTACGTTTGCGGGTTTTCTGAAATCCTGGCTGATGTGAAGGTTGCAGCGATGCCGTTGTTCAAAGGCTGCCGCTGGATCGTCTGGCATTACAAGAACAAGGCAAATCTTGGAAGCGATTGGGGGCGTTCGCATGAGAGCATTCTTCACTTTCGAAAGAGCAGGAATTTCACTTTCAATATTGACGATGTGCGGATTCCTTACGGCGCGCATACGTTGAAATACCCCAGTCATCCTCAGGCAGAAACCAGCCAATATGGAAACAACGGAAATGGCAAGGATCGTGAGAATTGGATCCCAAACCCGAAGGGAGCCAAGCCAAAGGACGTGATTGATATTCCAACGACCTGCAACGGCATGGGGGAGAAAACTCCGCATCCCACGCAAAAACCGGAGGAACTGTTGCGCAAACTGGTGTTAGCTTCTTCGAATCCAGGAGATTTGATCGTGGACCCGTTTTCTGGATCGGGGACGACAGCGGTTGTAGCTGAGCAACTGGGGCGGCGGTGGCATGTATGCGATAGCAACAAAAATTACAACGAGTGGGCCATCAAACGCCTAAACGGGGTGGGGCATCGTTCTGTGGAGGCATGGGCAAGGCTGGACGCTGAAACTGTCCAAAGGAGAGAAAGCATACGATGAGATTACAGGAGTTGGGGAGTTGGAAGAAATAATCATACCACAGGGCGCGGTTCAATGAGAACATCCCATTTAGGCAAAGTGGGTGATCGCTGCAATCGCTCTTCTAATTTCGCCTTGGCCGCTTTGCACAAGCGCACGCCTTTGGCGTAGACTTTATCGCATAAATGCACCACTGGGTGCAGTCCCTTCCAAGTCAT
>CAIUEN010000519.1 GCA_903898185.1 uncultured Verrucomicrobiales bacterium | reverse complement strand
CGCCCAAGGAATACAGAATCGCGAGGCTTTTGTCCCGCTTTTTCATATGGGGCAAGCGCAGGGGTAGGGTGCTGAATTGAGGATAAATAGTTCATGCTGATAATTGCCTTTTTCAGTAACACCCGACTTTAGTCGGGTGTTACGCTTGGAGTGTGAGTCTTTAGCCGTTTTAACGGCTTCAAGGCGCAGGAAAAGCCGTTAAAACGGCTCGATTTCATCAGCTTACGCCTGACACTTGGCTAAAGCCAGGTGTTGCTGAAAAGAAGAAAACAGGGAACAAATGCAGCGGTAACTTATTAAAACGAAATCCCGATCAATTCAGCACTCTAGCCTCATCCTGTTCGTTGATAGGATGGACAAACTGCGGGTGCGTTTTGATTTTCCCTAAGCCCATTTTACCGGAGGAGGAACCACGGAATACACGGAAGGAAGATTCCTTGTTCGATATTGGATATTCAGGCTCAATTACGCGAGGGAGCGGAGGCGAAAATCTATTGGAGCGCGGATGTTTTTGCCGGGTGCGTGACAGGAAAGTAACCATGTGGGGCAGACCTCTGGTCTGCCGGTTCGAGGGGTCTCCGCCCCCTCGACACATCTTCCTCCAGAGCAAGTCAGTAATTCTCATTTTGAGGAAATATGGGTGGAAAAACTCTAATTTGCCTGCGCACGAAGTTTCCAATTCTCAGCGGAGCCAGAGGCACCGCAACTGGCAGTCCGGAGGCCTGCCCCACAGGGTTACTTTCCTGTCACGCACCCGTTTTTGCCTTTCTGCCAAAATGATAATTGCTGACTTCCTCGCAACCTTCTACACTGCCTGCCTTATGAACATTCAAATGGCAGTTTTGTGCGACGCGGCCGTCGATTATAGCGGTAAGTTGAGCGTCTTGGGGACGTTTGACACGCTGTATTCCGCCAAGCTGCCAGCCATCCATCCGCAGTGTTCGGTGGCGCTGCGCATCGCGTTCGAGCGCTCGGAAGAGGGGCTCCACCAACTTCGGCTCAATTTCGTCAACGAAGACGGCCAGCCGATCATGCCGGCAATGGATGTGCCTGTGGATGTGGCTTTTTCGGAAGATACAACCTTCATCTCGCGCAATTTCATCGTGAATATCCAACAGTTGAAGCTTGAACAGGAAGGACTTTATTCTGTGGATGTCTCGTTGGACGGCAATCAGTTGTCAAGCATTCCATTGTCCGTCAAGCAGGTGGAATCCAAGGAGGTTTAGAGTTTCAATGTCTTTTGGCGATTTCACAGGTCAAACGCAGGTCATCCAGTTGCTTCAGCGCAGCTTGGCGCGCGAACGTTTAGCTCACGGCTATCTGTTCACGGGCCATGAACTGGAGGTCTTGGAAGGCGTCGCCCGCACCCTGGCCAAGACCTTGAATTGCCAGGCGATTGATTCCCGCAACCAGTTCGATTCTAACCGCAGAGGCGCGGAGGCGCAGAGTAAGAAGGGTGAGCCGACCATTGATTCCTGCGACCAGTGCGATAGCTGCAGACGCATCGAACAGCTTAATCATCCCGACGTTCTCTGGGTGCGCCCGGAATCCAAGTCCCGCATCATTACCATCGACCAAATGCGCGAGTTGATGCAGACGGTCAATCTCAAGCCCACAATCGCCCAATACAAAGTGGCGATCATCTCTGGCGCAGACCGCCTTAACCCGCAGGCGGCCAATGCGTTCCTTAAGACACTCGAGGAGCCGCCATCCAAGTCGATTCTGATCCTGCTGACAACTGAACCGCAGCGGATTCTTGAAACTATTCTCTCACGCTGCCTGCGTCTGGCATTTGCTGGCGAGGGTCTGCATTTGTCCAATCCGAATGCCGCCTGGCTGGCCAGTTTCAGCGCCGAAGCCGCTAAGGCAGACAGCGGTCTTCTGGGACGCTACCGTTTGCTGGGGATGCTCCTGGCGCGTCTGACGGCACAGAAATCTGAAATCGAGAAAAGTCTGACCGAAAACTCGCCGTTGGCAAAGTACGAGGACTTGGAACCGAAGATGCGCGAAAAGCTTGAAGACGAATTGAACGCCTCTGTCGAAGCTGAATACCGACGCCAGCGCACGGACCTTATCAGCGGTCTTCAGTGGTGGCTGCGCGATGTCTGGCTGGCTGCCTTGGGGATGAACACGGAGATGTTTTCCATTCCTGGGAACGCGGCTGCCGCTTCCACTGCCGGACAGCGTGTTTCACCCGCTGAGGCCATGGAGAATCTGCAAGTCATCGAACGCCTGCAGCGCCAGCTTAATTCGAATGTTCAGGAGGCGCTGGCCTTGGAGGTGGGCCTGCTCAAGCTCAAGTTCTGATGGCGGCGCGGCGCCAGAATCCGACTCAGGCCCCGTCGTTCAGCAGCTATCTCTCGCTGGTGATCGGACTGTTCTTGGTCGTGGCACTGGCCAAATGGGGTAACCCCATCATTCTTGAAGTGGGCGTTCCCACGCGAACTCCGACAGATTTCCTCGAACTGGTCTATGGACCTTGGCATCTTCATTGTTCTTCCTTCTCGGCTGGGCCTGTTCCAGGACGCACTTTTCGTAGTTGCCAAGGATCAATTGCAATCTTGTTAAACCCACTTGCATTGCTTACAATGACCTCATTATGAAACTTTCGCTTCGAGGTGGCTATGCTTTGCGGGCCATGTTGGTATTGGGAAAAAATTATGGAGATGGTGTAATCCAGATTCAGTCGATCGCGGCACAGCAAAACATTCCCCGCAGCTTCCTTGAACAGATCCTAAATGACCTGAAATCCGGTGGATTTGTCGAAAGCCGACGGGGCATAGCGGGAGGCTATCGCTTGGCACGTCCGCCGGAGATGATTCCGCTTTCGGCGGTTGTCCGCCACATTGAGGGAGCCTTGGCGCCCGTTCATTGCGCCAGTCAGAATTTTTACAAGCCTTGCACCTGCCCCAGCGTCCAGCAATGCGCGATTCGCAGTGTCATGAAGGAAGTGCGTGACGCCATGGTCACAATCCTGGACAAAGTAAGCGTCGCCGAACTATGCGCCCGCGACCACGATCTTCAAGTTCATCCTTACACGGCTGACTATGTGATTTGAGATCAGCTTCATTCTCAGCGTCGAGCCATTCGGTTTCGGGCGGCTTCGAGTATCTGGCGTTCTTCATCGGTAAGGCTGTGGATGCCGTGAGCCGATATTTTTTCGAGAATGGGATCGACTTTGCGACTGATGAACTCAGCAGACGGAATCTCGTCCGAGCTGATACGCGGACTGGAACGCCATGTTCTGCGGGGCGGCGTAATGATGCTGCCGGAACCAGAGGGCCTTCGCCGGAAAAATTGCAACCATTCCCACTGCGAGCCTGACGCATGTGAAATCCCAACAATAAAGGCAATGCCGGTCAGCATGCCTCCAAGGTGAGCGGCATGGGCAATCCCATCTGAGGGAGCTATCAACCCCCAGATCGTAACCGCACCCTCGAACGCCAGGATCACCTTGGCCGGGAAGGTCACCGGCAGCACAAAAAAGAGCAACAGTGTGATCGGCTGATTGGGGCGGCTCACTGCAAACGCCGCCACCAATCCGCACACACCGGCTGATGCCCCCAACACTGCGGTGCCATAGCGCTCGGGAAACAAAAATCCAAGAGCAATTTGGAGCAATCCGCCCAAAGTGCCGCTCAGCAGGTAAAGCTTCAGCATGCCGTTTTGCCCCAGCGCCTGCTCCATGGTTCGCCCAAAAAAGTAGAGGCCCATCAAATTACCCAGCAGGTGCCAGATGCCGCCGTGAAGGAACTGAAACGTGATTACTTGGTACAAACGCCATTCCTGGAGCCCATGCACGCTAAGGGCGAACCAAGAAAGGAACCGTTCGTCCCCAATGGTGATTGTCAAGATTTGTTGCAGCAGAAAGATGGCGACGTTTGTGACAAGCAAGATGAAAGTCATCGTCCAAGGAGGGCGATATTCCGTGCGCATGTAATGACGATCATCCAACATTGCTCAAGAGTGTACCACTTCGGTCAGAATTCGCAATTCCCAGACGTCGGCATCTCACATATTTCTGTTCAGTTTTTCCAAGGCACGAGCGCGGTGGCTGAGCTTGTTCTTGATTTCGGAGCCAAGTTCGGCAAAAGAGACTTGGTAACCGTCGGGAATAAAAAGTGGATCGTAGCCAAACCCGCCCGCGCCGGATGGGGAGAAGGCGATGCGCCCCTCGCATGCGCCGTCCACAATGAGAGTTGTGAATTCCGATTCAATCCGCCCAGCCCGCGCCACGGACGTTAGCGCCAGGAGACATCGAAAACGACCGGTCCGTTTTTCGGCGGGAACATTTTCAAGCAAGCGCAGAAGTTTGGCGTTATTGGCGGCGTCAGACGAATTGCCCGATGTCTCGCCCGGACCCGCCGCAAACCGCGCTGAACGCACTCCCGGCTCGCCGTTAAGCGCGTCCACTTCAAGACCCGAATCGTCGGCCAGCACAAAAAAATCACCATCTATGCTTGGAGTCGATTGAATTTCGGGGTGGACAGCAATCCAGCGAGCGAGTTCAACTGCTTTCTTGCGAGCGTTGCCTTCAAAGGTCCCGGCATCCTCGATCACGTCCGGAGCCCCGGGAAAATCCTTGAGAGAAAGGCATCGAAATGCGGACGAGAGAATCTGGCTGATTTCTTGAACCTTGTGCGTATTACGGGTGGCGATCAAGAGCGTTGTCATGGTAGGCTGAGGGTAGGGTGTTGAATTGAGGAAAAATAGCTCATGCTGATAATTGTCTTTTTCAGTAAAACCCGACTTTAGGCGAGTGTTAATGCATGGAATGTGAGTTTTGGTGAAATCTCAAATTTGAAATTTAAAATTTGAAATCCAAAAACTGCAAATGAACCGCAGAATACGCGGAAGAAGAACCCCTTGCGAAGAATTCTTTCTAATCTGACGGATGATCCTCTTAAAAACCACATTCTGCCTCTTCTTTCCGCGTATTCCGCGTGTTCTGCGGTTAACCCTACTGCGGTTTCCAAGCTAAAACAAATCGATTCACTGACTTGCGCCTGATACCCATCTCTGACTCTCAAAATAAGCCTTTCATTTCAATTTGATACGACATGAATAATGCATGACCAT
>CAIUEN010000518.1 GCA_903898185.1 uncultured Verrucomicrobiales bacterium | reverse complement strand
CCAAAGTATCCACCGGCATTTTCTGCTCCGCAATAACAGCAGGAAGAAAAGCCTTATTTACTGCTAAAACAGGCTCACCCTAGGGGGGAACCAGAACAATGCTCAAATCGGACGTCATCCCCCTATAAAAATGGAGATTTTATCACTTTACCATTCTTTTCAACTGCCGAATTTAGGATGAACCCTCTATGCGTAACAGCCTCCGCTGCATTCTGGAGAAACATGGATACCGGGTCGTCCTCGCCGCCGAAGGGGCTGAGGGTGTGGAAGTTTTTTGTCGGCATCGCGCGGAAATCCGGGCCGTCATTGCAGATAATATGATGCCCGTTATGAGCGGATCGTCAATGATTGCGACTCTAAAGCAAATGGAACCGCGCCTGACAATTCTGGGCATGAGCGGCCTGCCCGAACAAGCGGGAGCCAAAGGCTTGAAAAATCTCGACATCCCGATTCTATGCAAGCCGTTCTCCGAGAATGAAGTGCTGCAAGCATTGCGCCATGCTATGGAGGCATCTGGGGCAACGGATACAGGGAAGGATACCGAGTGAATATCCAATATCGTCATTGTTCGATATTGGATATTCAATTCCAGTCATGCGCGCTAATTGATGCTCTCTGCCACCTTGTATTTGAACATCCGTTTCTTCATCCAGCGCACGGCCAACAGATCGTAAAAGGATGCGAACAGGCGGTTCCAGACGCCGTAATTGCTTTTGCCGGCGAAGCGTGGGTTGTTGGAGACGGTGATTTCCGTCACGGAAAAACCTTCCATTTTAATGAGGGTCGGCAGAAATCGGTGCATGCCTTTGAAGAACTTCAGATCCGCCACGCACTCCCGCTTGAATGCGCGGTAGGTGCATCCGGCGTCGGAAATCTGCTCGCCAGAAAGCTTGTTTCTTACCCAGTTAGCAATGCGAGAAGAAGCGATGCGGATGAAATTGTCGCCATCGCCACGAGTTTTTACTCGTGTGCCGCAAACGCAATCGTGTTTCTCCAGCGCCTTGACGAAAGCGGGCAGGTCGCGAGGATCGTTCTGCAGATCGGCATCCATCGTGACAATATAACGCCCCTGCGACGCGCGCATTCCAGCAAAACTGGCGGCTGATTCGCCACAATTAAAAGCAAACTTCTGTACCCGAATCCGAGGATCGCGCGCGCCAAATTCTTTCAGCATTTTCCACGACCTATCCTTGCTGCAATCATCTGTGATGACGATCTCATAGGAAATCTTCAGCGGGTCCAGCGCCTGGCTCACGGCCTTGAACAATTCGGGCAGATTGCCCTCCTCGTTGTAACAAGGAATCACTAGGCTCAATAGCGGAGAATCGGACATGAAAGAGGAAATTTGCTAGTTTTCAGTTTTCAGTTTTCAGTTAGGAACTCCGAATCCGGGCCGTCCGCGTGGGATCTGAATGCCCCACTGAAAACTGAAAACTAGCAAACTTATGAACTATTGTTTGTGGAATGCCGCGATGGCGTCGCAAACCGCGTCTGCGGTGGCAAGGCTCATCTCGCCGTGGATTGGCAGCGACAGGATTTCCTTCACGGCGGCTTCGGTCTTGGGCAGGGTGGCGTTGCCGAATTTCGATGTGACTGCCGGTTGTTGGTGATTGGGCACTGGATAATGGATGCCGGTGTCGATCCCGTTTTCTTTGAGGAACTTCTGCAAGGCATCGCGACGTGGGCTGCGAATCACATACATGTGATAGACCGCTTTGGCCCATGGTTTCTCGATTGGAGTCTGAACCAGCCCTTTGAGGCGCTCGTTGTAACGCGCGGCGATGGCGCGGCGGTTGTCGTTGAAACCGTCCAAGTGCTTAAGCATCACCCGGCCAATCGCGCCCTGGATTTCATTGAAACGCACGTTGAATCCGGTGATTTCATGCAGGTATTTGTCCTTGCGACCGTGGTTCCGAAGCATGCGGACTTTCTCGGCTAAGGCGGCATCGTTGGTGATCAGGCATCCGCCGTCACCCAATACTGTCAGATTCTTTGAAGGGAAGAACGAGTAGGCACCGGCCAAGCCCATCGACCCAACCCGCTTGCCGTTGTAACTGGCACCATGCGCTTGGGCGCAGTCTTCCAGCACCCAGAGGTTGTTTTTGGCCGCGATGGCAAAAATGCGATCCAGATCAACCGGGTGCCCGTAGATGTGAACCGGGATGATGCCCACCGTGCGCGGGGTTACCGCGGCCGCGACGGCGTCGGGGTCCATGCAATACGTCTCGTCAATGTCCACAAAGACCGGCTTGGCCCCGCAGTGAATCAGCGGTTCCATCGTCGGGAAAGCGGTGTGCGAGGGGACGATCACCTCGTCGCCGGGCTTGATGCCCTGAGCCAAGTGCATCATATAAACAATCATCGTCCAAGAGGATCCCAGAACGCATTGTTTGCTGCCGGTGTGGGCTGCGAGTTCAGACTCGAACGCCTGGCATTCCTTGCCAAGAATATAGTTGCCGGAACGAATGGCGCGCAGGGCGGCCTCTTCGACCTCAGGTCCTGTAAAACATTTAGAGAGAGAAATTTTTTGCATGTTTAAAGCGGGTGCGAATTTCCAACAAAACGGAGAAAATGAACAGTATTATTTTTCGGCCAGGGGGGAACACGGATGCGTCGCCCCCCCTCCTGACCACAAGATTTTATCGAACTATTTCAGGCTAACTCGGCTGCCAGCTTTGGCTGAGCGTAGCGCGGCATCGAGCACACGTACCGAATGATACCCGGACCAAGCGTCGGCGAGCGGTTTTTCGCGGGTCTGGATTGACTTGATGAAGGCCCGTAATTCGGCCAGCAACGGTTCTTCGGGCGGGCATTCGATTTGTGTCACGGCCCCTTCGATTCCCTTGAAATCGTTGCCATCGGGGACGTGGCTGTTGGCGTAGGTCTTGATCTTGTATTGAGCGATGTTGTAGTCGCAGACCGCGCTGAGTTTTTCGCCCACGACGATCACGTCGCGAAACTTGCCGGGGATGAAGTAATCATTCTCCACCGTGGCCCAAGTCCGTCCACGGGGCGTGTCATACTCCAGCGAAAGAAGCGAGTAATCGTCCATGCCGCGTCCCATGAAGTCGTGGTGAATGGCCAGAACGCTGGTGGGCGTCGCATTGATTACATAATTAAACAAGTCCACAAAGTGAATGCCATCGGCAAACATCACGCCACTATCGTTGCGAGGGCGCTTGAACCCGCCGAAATGACCGCGCAACACGCGCACCTGGCCGAAAGCTCCGGATTGAATCGAATCCCGAATCCAAGTCGTGGCCGGATCGAACCGGAAAATATGCCCGACCTGCAGAATCCGCTGTGTTTTGTCAGCCAGTTCGGCCAACTGCCGGGATTCATCAGGCAACAGCGTGAGCGGTTTCTCGGCAAACACATCCTTGCCAGCAGAGAGAAACTCCTGGCACAGCGGGAAATGACTTTGAGCTGGCGTCACCACTACGGCGGCATCCACCACCCCCGCAAAATCCTTGTAGTTGGTGGTCAACCGGGCGTCGGGAATGCCAAGCTTCTTGGCGGACTCCAGCCGTTTCGCGTCGAGTTCGCTGACGTACAATTCAATGGGAAGTGAGTTAAGGACGCGCAAATGATTGGCGCCCCAACGGCCGATTCCGAGGAGGAGGACTTTTGTCATAAAGTTGGGCGTTAGCCCGTAATCAGAGACCGATTCTGAAGAAATCTACCGTTCCATCAAGCCAAAAGAGACTACAAACGCAGCATGCAGCGCCTATGCATGAGTTTTCAGAGAACTTCCAAGGGGTGGGATCCACTCAGCGGTGGCGCTTCATCTCGGCTTGGATTTCAGGGGCGACTTTCGGGTCGGTGCGCAGTTTGGCGATCTCGGACTGCAATTCACGCAACACGGGCGCAACGACCGGTTCCATCGTCAGGTTGCGGCTTTGTGCGAACTTCACCAAAGTGCTGGCGAGCTTGTAGCGGTCGATCGGCACGGTGAGGGATGAAAGTTTGTCGTCCTGTATTTGGAATCGCTGGAGATAAACCAGTTTGAGCGCAGGATTGGCGGGGCCTTCGTCATATACTTGATGTTCAATCCAGGCGATGGCTTCCTATTACCAGTTGGGTGTCTTACAGACAAGAAGGGAATGGGTGCGCCCAGCAATTCTCATTATGGCAGGTAACAAGAATATCCAATCAATGGAAGATTCCCGCCTTCCGGGGTCTGCGCATGAGTGGGATTGAATATCCAATATCGAACAAGGAATGTCCAATAATGAAGTAAGAAAGGGCAGCCAACCGTATGTTCAGTTGTCAGTTTTGGTCCCGCATAATTTCAGCCCCGGTTTTAGCCCTGAAAGGGCGCGCATATTACAGCCCTGGGCAACGCTCTGGGCAAGGGCGTGAGATACTCCCAAGCCCTGAAAGGGCGAAATAACGAGCCCGATTTTTTGACCGTCCGAAGTCTTTTGCCCGACAATTCGCATTTTGGCAGGGGGCTGTTGGGTTGAATCTCAATTTTGAAATTTGAAATCCACAACTGAACGTCTGACGTTATATGAAAACAAGGATGGGCGCGAGAAACAGAAGTTGTTGTCAGAATTCCTCACTTCATTATTGGAAATTCCTTGTTCGATATTGGATATACAGAAGCAGTCACGCAGAGGCGCGGAGGGCGCGGAGGCAGAAATATCCATTGAATATTAAATATTCTTGCATGCCTCCCATAATGAGAATTGCTGGGAAAGCGATTTTTGCCTCTTGCAATGACCGGAGGAATTTATTTAATTATATCCAACATGAAAGCATTTATCGTTCTCGCCCACGCGGAGCCAAAAAGTTTCAACGGTGCAATGTTTCAAACCGCAGTTCAAACTCTCATCGACTGTGGTCACGAAGTTCGGACCAGCGACCTTTATGCGATGCAGTTCCGCCCCACTTCTGATCGCCGTAACTTCACCAGCGTTAAGGATCCGCAGTTCTTCAAACAGCAGATTGAGGAGATGCATGCCAGCGAGGTGGGGGGATTCGCGCCGGATATTGAAGCAGAACTGCAAAAGGTCGAGTGGTGTGACCTCATGATCTGGCAATTCCCTTTATGGTGGTTTGGATTGCCGGGGATTCTCAAAGGCTGGGTGGATCGCGTCTTCGTCATGGGACGCGCCTACGGTGGCGAACGGTTTTACGAAAACGGCGTTTTTAAATGCAAGAGGGCTATGCTGTCAGTTACAACAGGTGGCCCTGAACCAGTCTATTCAAAGGGCGGGTGGAATGGAGATATTCATGCCATCTTGCGGCCCATCCAGCGCGGAATGTTGCGATTTACCGGTTTTGAAGTGCTCGCTCCAAACCTTTGCTACGGTCCCGCTCGCGCTACGGCAGAGCAACGTGATCAATGGCTCAAAGCCTTTGAAACCCGTCTGCGTGGCGTCGCAGAAGAGAAGCCGATTGATGTGGGAGAGTTCTGACGGCTCAAAAAGCCGGCTGCTCAATGTGCCGCAGCTTGATAACTTCGAGCCGTGAACTTGAAGGAGCCTACTTTACAGGGTTGGATGGTTTTGGCAGCAGCCGGGCGATAATGGTCAATAGCGCCACGATCACAAGGGCGAGAACTCCCCAGAGTTGGTTGGAGACCACGGAGCCAGAGGCTCCTCGAACCGGCAGACCGGAGGTCTGCCCCACAAATGGATGATTTTAGAGCGCCGCAGGTAATTATTCAGTCGGTTCATGGTTGCTTGTTTTTGGCGAGGGTGATGAAGAATCGTTGATAGACGAAGGACGCCAGCATCGCGATGATGGCCACGCCGATCAGCGCCCCGATTCGGTAAAGCTGGCCGAGGCTGGCCAGATCGTGGAAAAACAGTTTGAGCATCGTAACGCTGAGCAAACCCACTGCGGCATAACGCGACGAGGGAGTTGTCTTGACAATGCCAGCGATTAGCAACACGAGCGCGAATAGAGCCCAGGCGATGGAATAAGTCATGTCGCGAGCAAAACTGCCGCTGAATTGGAATGTGAGAGTCAAACCAGCCTCGCTGAAAAAGTCGGCGATTTCTATGTTTAGCAGCAAGAACGTCAGAACTGTTCCCAACGCGGTGAAGACGGGTGGCGCGTTTTTACCCACTATGAAATTGCGCGGCGGCGCAAGCAGGCGCGCGCCGCAGAACAAACAGACAGTGACAATCCCATAAGAATAAAGGTACCAGTTGACAATGGGCGTTGCGCTACGCGCGTGATATTCGAATACTGCTGGGTTCAACGCGAGCCGCACGAATGCTGCAATCAGCAGTCCGGCGCCGACAAGGCGTAGTCCTGTGTGAGGCAAACGGTGGAACAACCACAGCAACGCCGTGCCTTCCATCGCCCATCCGATGGTAATCCATTGACGCTCGAACTGAATCGGGAAAATCAGCGTGATAAAGAACAACGCCACACCGCCGAACCAGGCCAGTTGCGTTATTCGCGCCGGATTGACTGTGGAAACTCGTTTCAAAATGACGACAAGGCTGAGCAGCGGCAGGATCGCAAACGCCGTCGGCAACAACCCCATGAGTTGGTTTGGATAGGCTGCGGTTACCAGCCGATGGATGAGGAAAAACTGAGGCAGACAGGCCATCGCGGCCGTGGCCCACGGAACGATTTTCTCGCTGAACTGGCGCAAGAAAAGGAACGGATAGACGGCGAAAACACTCAAGAAAACCAGATACCAAATCAGCGGTTGAACAGGTTGGGCAGAATCGAAGCGGTTGAAGTGCCATGCGCATTCGAGCGCCGCAACGCACACCAACCCGATGGCGGGCATCCACTCGAACGAAAACAGTTTCGTTACTCCCAGCAGCAGGACTGTGAGCAGCAATGCCAATCCGAAGACCGGCGAAGGATTTGTAAGCGGCAACCTTAGCGTCGCCATGATGAGCAGCAGGAATGGCAGAACAGAGGAGATTGCAGGCAATTCGGCAGCCAGATTCGCGGGGATTGAAAGGGCTTCGCCAAACTTGATCCCGTTGGCGAATGCGTCTGGTTTGAACTTGCGTGTGAGCCATAGACCGATGGTGACAAAGAACACCGCAAAGGCGCCAAGCAGGAAAAATGAAGTTGGGAGTCCGGTGAGCGTTGCCGGGATCTTGAAAATCAGAATGCCCGTCGCGCCAAGCGTCAGAGCCAGCACAATCAGAACTGAAAATATTGACATGGTGATCACCGCAAGTCCGATGACCAGCAGATCCACCAGCAGGATAAATGGCCAAACGATGAACGAAACTTCCGCAAGTTGAAAAATCGGGATGAGCACAAGCGCCAGCGCGAGAAGTGGAAAGAGTTGCGTGGCCCATTTCGATGAAACTACACCGCGCCGACGTTGCATGAAGACAGGATAAACCGAGTGAAAGACTGCGAATAGCAGGTAGAAAACCAACGCCGCGTTCAGCATCTCATTGCTCAGTGAATTCTTCGTCCACGATGCCAGCAACCCGAAAATAGCCAGCCCTGCGATTGGGTGGAAAGGCTCCACTTCATCTTCCATCAGAACGAGCGCCGCAACACAAAGGTCCACGAGAAACACAAAGCCAAACATCAACCAGGGCCTGTGCGCGAGCGGGGCAAATGACAAAAACCAGACGGTGAATGTGAGCGCAACGGCGGCGAGACCCAGCGCGGAACTGAGAAACCATTTGTTCGTTTGCTGGCGCGATTTGGCCCACCACGAGGCGGCAAGATAAAGCGCGTTGAATCCAATCAGCACGGCCAGCGCAATCAGGATTTTGTTGCCTTCAAAATATCCTTCTGATGTGAAGAATTCACCAGCCCAGCCTATCTGCATAAACCCTGTTCCAACGGCGGCGAGGGCTGCCAGGAAAAACCAGCGGCGATATAATGCCACCGCGATCAGGCCGGCATCGAGAATGGCGATGTAGCCGAACAGACCGAGCGGATTGTCCAGGCCGGTGGAAATCAGAATGGGTGTAAGAAAGCCGCCCAGCATTCCAAGAATTGCTACGACAAGCGCGCAGAGCCTCACTGCAAGCAGGAATGCCGTTGTGGTGATAAGCACCATCAAGAGGAAGGTTGGGATGGCCCCGAAGAATTCAAAGTGATAGATGGAACGGCAGGCGAAGGTGACAGCGTAAAGAATGACAATTCCGGTACCGCACAATGTTTGAGAAAGGTTGGCATAATTCTTTTGTGAGAGAGTAACACCCCCAATCAGCAGACCCAGTCCGGCAATGAACCCCATTGCCACGCGGAGTTGCGGCGACACAAGGTTGTTGTCGAAGGAGTACTTGACAAAAAACGCAACGCCCAGGAAAAGCGCCAACCCGCCAACCCAGGCGAAGAGCTTCACCCCCATGAATTGTTCCCAATTGATTCTTGAAATGAAGTCTTCATCTGGCTGACTGATCGGCTTTTCCTTGAAGGCGTTGATTGGAGGAGGTTGGAGAATCGGTGGAGCGATTCTCTTCAAAACGGGCTCCAACTCCGAAGCGTGGCTTGGCGCTGGAGAAGGAATGAAAGGCGGTGATTCCATCCCTTTAGTGGGTGGAGCTACCATCGGTTCTGGCGCAGGGAGTGGAACCTGTATAGGTGGAGGGGTGGTCGGCGACTTCTGTGCGATGGTGGCTGCTATCGAGCCCGGCTCGGGACGTGACTTCAGGCGAGAAACTTCCAACTCAAGCGATCCGACGTGACGCGCGAGTTCGTCAAGACGCCGATCGGCTGAGATCGCGCGCGAAATCAGCCACACGACCAATGTGATTGGAACCGCAAAAAAAACAAGAACTGCGACGATTTCCATAAGATTGATTTAGCCGAATGGTATCGCTTAGCTTGCAACAAGTCTGCAAAATTCCATTGTAACTGTTCCGGTCAGGAGGAGAGATTAGCGTCTCGCTGACGCTCGCCGGAAAGAGATGCACAGGCAAGGATGCCTATGCTACTTGAATAGTTTCGAATGCGCTCCAGGCAACTGCAGTATTGCAATTTTCTCCTGAAATGCGTACCGATTAGGGACATTCTTGAAACATAACTATTCAGGTCAGAGGCAGAAATTAGCGTCTCGCTGACGCTCGCCGGAAAAAGGGGCAGGCAAGGATGCCTATGCTACCTGAATAGTTACCTTGAAACTTCTAAATGGCAAACAAGTTTTATCAGCCGGGTGAACTACGGGCGGCCAAAGTTGAGGACCTCTTCGCTGTCATTGCGCCGCGCTATGATCTCATCAACGACTTGCAGAGCTTCGGAATGCACCGAGTGTGGAAGCGCCGTTTGATTGGGATGGCTGCTGTCAAGGCAGGCGAGCCAGCGCTCGATCTTTGCTGCGGCACTGGGGATATCGCGTTCGCCCTCGCCGCGCGCGGGGCCGGTGTATCCGGCCTGGACTTTAGCGAAGCCATGCTGGAGGTTGCTCGCAAACGGGCTTCCATCCGAAGCGGTACCGGCGCTCCATTTTTTCAACAGGGGGATGCCCAGGCTCTCCCGTTTTCTGATAATTCATTTGACATCGTTACTGTCGGTTACGGTCTGCGCAACCTGTCAAAATGGGAGCGCGGGCTTGAAGAGATGTGGCGCGTGGCGCGACCGGGCGGGCGGCTATTGGTCCTCGATTTTGGCAAACCGGAGGGCGACCTGTTGCGGCGGCTTTACTTTGCTTACTTGAAATGGCTGGTGCCGATCTTCGGACGTCTATTTTGTGGCGATTCGGCCACGCACGCTTACATCCTTGAATCGCTGCTGAATTATCCAGCCCAACGGGGAGTGGAGTCGAAAATGCGCTCTCTCGGCTGTTGCGATGTGCGGGTAATCAATCTTCTGGGAGGCGCAATGAGCATCAATTATGGGGTAAAGCCTTAATTTGGAACAGAGTCGGTGGAACTGTTTGTTCAACTGGGGAAAGCATTTCCGTGTGGGAACGCTGGTCTGTCGCACAGTAATTACCACCCTCAAGTTCAGGACGGTTAATCCCAAAAACGGCAATTCATTTAACCACAAAGAGCACAAAAAACACATAGAGAGGAACTTGCTGCGCAATTCTGTTAGAAACGGGTTCACCGCAGGGTGAGTTATCATCCCGAACTGCAGCCTCTGTAACCGGCTTTCTTTGTGCTCTTTGCGATCTTTGTGGTTAACTGCAACTGCTGAATTTAGGTTAATGGTTCCAAAAAGTGGGCATTTTGGGCTGACCGTCACCATCGGAGTTGCGATTGAGATTGGGGAAACGGCAGCCCTTTGGTCGCAAAGTAAAGCCACGCCGTCGGCGCCACACCGCTCATTTTGGACAACCAACTGTGAAATGCGTCCGTGGACCAGTTATCCGGCGAACTGGGCATCGAACCGTCGGGATTCTGTTGGACGAGGAGCGTTTCCAAGAACACAGAGGCATCCTTGCCGCCAGAGGCCACATACTGAGCCGTGCCTTCATTCGAAATGCTCACCGGCCCCACAGCATCGAAGCCGCACAGGCTTCCGTCGTCGCTCGTCGTCAGCAAAGTTCTGCGCACAAACGAGAGCGCCGCAAGTCCGCGTTCCGGATGCGCCACCAGCGGATGCCGGGCGAACGCCGAAAGCCAAGTTGCACAATCCATTGTCACTGAGGGTGCTAATTGTGATTTGGCGTCAGACCACCAATACTGCAAGTCGGCATCCCAAACGTTGGTTGAATTCAGGAGATAACTCTTGATCTTTTCCGCATCAGAAAAACGAAGCGTCGAAATCATTGCCCACCACACATCCACTGTCCCTTCAGTGCTGGGGTAACCTTGGATCGCCCCTGATGGCTCAATGAACCCAGCCAGCCACTGTGCGCCCTTGGCAGCCGCTGTTCTCGCGGACACATTCCCACTCCGAAGGGCGTACTCCGTCAGCGCCATGACGCACCATGCCTGATCACCAACCCATCGGTCATCCTGCAACTCCGCGCCAGTCGATGGGTTCCATTTGCGCGCCCAATGGCCGTCGGACTTCTGTGACGTCACCAGGAACTGCGCCAGCTTGCGGCTTGCCAACGCGCAGGCATTGGCTGGGGCTCCATTGGCCAAAACTCCCTCACGTGTCAGCGCAACAGATCGGCCCCAACTGCCCGAGTGTGGTGACACCCAAACTCCCTCACGTGTCAGCGCAATAAGCGCCAGCGCCTGGTCGTAAAGCACCGCCGTCGGTGGGTACTCTTCGCGCCAGGATGTCAGCAGACCGTTGGGTTGCTGCGCGGTTAAAAGATATTGGATGGCCTTGGATGATGCGAGTTGAATTTCTGCACGGTTGGGGATTGTTGCAAAGGCTCTTTGACGCGGCCAGCTAGCCGCTTGGTCATATTGCAGGCGTCCAATCCAAAGCCGACCGGAGCCACAGTCGCCTTGGAATGAGGGAAACTGTTCCCGTTTCACCACGACAAACAGTTTTTGTATATTTGACCAATCCAACGCAGGAGTGTTGCCCGATGTAATGTCCCTTCCACTAAAGTCATTAAATGCTTTTTTCGGAATCGGCAACTCAGGCAACCAGCGTGTCACTTGGTTGATGCCGTTTGTCTGTCCTGGCAGATCGTAATGCAATCTAACGCCGCTTGTGTCTTCGAACATGATCCCCACAACGTTGGCAGGAACATTGGAGTCGCCTCGCAAAGTAACCCCCAAGATGTCGGCTGCGGACAAATCAATTGGCGGAGAAAATTCGTAGCAAGCCTCTACCCAGTCTCCGTCAACACCGATGTTCCAGTTGAACTGGATATTCGTGCCTGATGAATCCACAGCAGTGATGAGAGAGCCGAATGCTTTACCGTCACTTTTGACGCTCCATCCCGGTAGTCCGGCGGTTGGGGCGGGCACCAGAAGTTGTCCAGACCACCCCGGCAAACAGGTGTTCCCGCCACCCCAACTGGTTAAGCAACAGAGAAGAATCAGTAACATCAACACGCCATTAAGAGCTGAGAATTGCTTGACGTGGATTATGTTAATTGCCGTTGTTCTGGCGACGTCTCTTTTTTGACTGAGGAGCCTTGCTGTATTCATTCTATTCATAATGTTATTTTATTGCGCTGAATGATTCGTGAGCGGATCCAAAATAGCAACTGACCACTCCAAGTTTTAATAGTGCTATTTGGCTCAAAATAGTGACTATTTCGAATTCGTCAATTTATTTTTCCATTTATTTTTTGTAACTGTTCAGGCAGAGGGAGAAATTAGCGTCTCGCTGACGCTCGCCGGAGAGAGGGGCACAGGCAAGGATGCCTATGCTACGTGAATAGTTACTGTTTTTTTATACGCGCCAATTATCCATTTCCTGTGGCGCACTTGGACGCAACTGGTTATAATAGGCAAAAATCGGACGCGAGTATGTATTACCCGACCCAATCAGAGTTTTTGACACTGGCCCGCCAAGGGAATCTCATCCCTGTCACCCGCCGCATTCTGGCTGATCTCGAAACCCCGCTTTCGGCCTATCGCAAGATTCGCGGACAGGGTGAATCGTTTCTGTTCGAATCGGTCGAGGGTGGCGAGCATGTCGGGCGCTACTCGTTTGTCGGATGCACACCACGGGCCGTCATTCGTCAGACTGGCGACCGCGTTGAGGTCATTGAGAACGGCAAGGTGCTTGAACACTATGCCGTTTCCCGCGAACCAGGCGACCGCACTGTCCCAGACGGACTGACAGTCGTTGAACGGGTGATGAAAGGTTACCGTCCAGTGACCGTGCCGGGCCTGCCGCGCTTTACCGGCGGCGCGGTTGGGTTCATTGGCTATGAGTTCATTCACGATATCGAACCGATTGTGCCCCGACCTCCCAATGACGAGTTGAAAACACCGGTCATGTATCTGCTCATTGCGGATGAACTCCTCATCTTCGATCATGTGGCTCAAACGATCACTCTGCTGGTCAACGCCGTTTTGGATGAGAAAACCCGTCCCGAGGACGCCTATGAAGACGCCGTGGCCGAGATTGAACGCCTGGCTTCGCTCCTCGAACAACCGCTCGAACATCGGCCGATCACAGTGCCTGTCGATGTCCCTGAGATTGCTTTTGAATCAAACGTCGCTCGCGAAACATTTCTTCAGAATGTCGCTCGATCAAAGAAATACATCACCGGTGGCGACATTATCCAAGTGGTCGGGTCTCAGCGATTCTCGACTCCAGTTAAAGCATCCCCCCTGGACATCTATCGCGCCGTCCGCTCCATCAATCCGTCGCCTTACATGTTCCTGCTGGAACTGGACGGTTTCTCGCTGGTTGGGGCGTCGCCTGAAATCCATGTGCGTTGCGAGGATGGGAACGTTGAAATCCGTCCGATTGCCGGCACCCGCCGCCGTGGCTCAACCCTTGATGAGGACAAGGCGCTGGAGGTCGAGTTGCTCGCCGATCCCAAGGAGCGCGCCGAACATGTCATGCTTGTTGACTTGGCGCGCAACGACTTGGGACGCGTCTGCGCATTCGGCAGCGTGCAGGTCAAGGAATTGATGATCATTGAGCGCTACAGCCATGTGATGCATATCGTATCTCAGGTGGCCGGGACTCTTTCGTTCGAACGCAGCGTCTATGACCTGATGCGCGCGACTTTCCCAGCCGGCACGCTCAGCGGGGCGCCAAAGGTTCGCGCCATGCAGATCATTTCCGAGCTTGAGCAAACCACGCGCGGACCTTACGGTGGCTGCGTTGGCTATTTTTCCTTTAATGGCAATCTGGATTGCTGCATCACGATCCGCACAGCCTTGATCAAAGATGGCAAAGCTTGGGTTCAAGTTGGCGGCGGATGGGTCAACGATTCAGTTCCTGAAGCCGAATTCCAAGAGACTGTCAACAAAGCCAAAGCGATGCTTAAAGCTGTCGCCATGGCGGAGCAGTGGCGCTCCAGCCCGTAGAAAACCGTCCTGTTTTCCTCTTCAAGAAATTCCCATTTTTGGAACCATAGCTGTACTGAATTTGAGGGGAAAAACCACCGCAGAGTCGCAGAGTAAGAAGAAGAAAATAATGCATGGCTTCCTTCTCTCCGCGCCTCTGCGCCTTTGCGGTTTGGTGGTTCATCCACTGGAGAATATCCAATATCGAACAAGGAATGTCCAATAATGAAGTGGGGAAGCCATCGAACTTGGAATTGGCAATTGAAACCGCAGAATACGGAACGCGGAAGGTGAACTCACTCCAACATCATCAATCCTGCCTGCTGTCTTGCT
>CAIUEN010000517.1 GCA_903898185.1 uncultured Verrucomicrobiales bacterium | reverse complement strand
TGATCGGCACTGACAACACCGCTCGCAAGCAGGCGGAAGCGGCGCTGCTCAAAGCGGGGGCGTTGCAGAGTGCGATTTTCAACAGCGCCAATTTTTCGAGCATTGCCACGGACGCCAAGGGCGTCATTCAGATCTTCAACGTCGGCGCCGAGCGCATGCTCGGTTACGCCGCCGCCGAGGTGATGAACAAGATCACGCCAGCCGACATTTCCGACCCCCAGGAAGTAATCGTGCGCGCCAAAGCCCTCAGTGTCGAGCTCGACACCCCCATTACGCCCGGCTTTGAAGCTCTGGTATTCAAGGCCTCACGCGGAATCGAGGACATCTACGAGTTGACCTATATCCGCAAGGATGGAAGCCGCTTTCCGGCGGTCGTGTCGGTCACCGCCCTGCGCGACGCGCATGACACCATCATCGGCTATCTGCTGATCGGCACTGACAATACCGCTCGCAAGGAGATCGAGGCGGAGCAGGAGCAGCTCAGTCAGCGCCTGCGCGACCAGCAATTCTACACTCGATCCCTGTTCGAATCCAACATTGACGCGCTGATGACCACCAATCCCGCCGGCGTCATCACTGATGTCAATAAACAGATGGAGGAGCTCACCAATTGCACGCGCGATGAATTGATTGGCTCTCTATTCAACAGTTACTTTACCGATCCAGATTCAGCTCAGATGAGCATCAAGAAAGTGCTCAGCGAAAAGAAGATTACCAACTACGAGCTCACCGCCCGGGGCAGGGACGGCAGGGAAACGGTGGTCTCTTACAACGCGACCACCTTCTACGATCGAAACAGGCGGCTCCAAGGTGTCTTCGCTGCCGCGCGCGATGTCACCGAGCGGAATCGCCTGGACCACGCGCTGCAAGAAAAGAACGCCGAGCTGGAGAAAGCCAGGTCTGTGGCAGAAAAAGCCAACCTCGCCAAATCTGAATTCCTTTCCAGCATGAGCCATGAGCTGCGCAGCCCCCTCAATGCCATCCTCGGATTTGCCCAACTCATGGACTCCGATAGCCCACCGCCGACGCCCGTTCAGAAAGGAAGCATCGCCCAGATTCTTCAGGCCGGATGGCATCTGCTCAAGCTCATCAACGAAGTCCTTGATCTGGCGGTGATCGAATCGGGCAAGGTGTTGCTCTCTCCAGAATCGGTTTCCTTGACCGAGGTCATTCACGAATGTCAGACCATGTTCGAGCCCCAGGCTCTGGAGCGGGGCATCTGCGTGACCTTTCCCTCGGTTGACAATCCCGTATTTGTCCTGGCCGACCGCGTGCGGTTGAAGCAGATTATCATCAACCTGCTTTCCAACGCGATCAAATACACCTCGGAGCGGGGGAGCGTTTCTGTCGATTTGACCTTCAACACCCCGGGACGCACCCGCATCAGCATCAAGGACAGCGGCGCCGGATTATCGCCGGAAAAACTCGCAATGCTCTTTCTGCCCTTCAACCGTCTGGGCCAGGAAAGGAGAGGCGTCGCCGGCACGGGCATCGGCTTGGTGGTTACCAAGCGATTGGCCGAACTGATGGAGGCCGTTCTGGGCGTGGAAAGCACCGTCGGGGTGGGAAGCGTCTTCTGGTGCGAACTCATCTCGGCTGCGCCACCAGTACTGTTATCCCATGACGATGAGACCGGTGGCTCTGTTTGTCCGCCCTTGTCGATAGACGGACAACTGCGCACCGTGCTCTATGTTGAGGACAACCCAGCGAATATGAGCCTGGTTGAGCACCTCATCGCCCGATATCCGGACATGCGATTGCTGGCCGCATCCAACGCAACCCGCGGCATTGAACTCGCCATCGTCAATCAGCCGCAAGTCATCTTGATGGACATCAACCTGCCCGGCATCAGCGGCATCGATGCCTTGAAAATCTTGCGCGAAGATCCGGCCACCGCTCACATTCCTGTCGTGGCCATCAGCGCCAATGCCATGCCTCGCGACATCGCCAGTGGCTTGGAGATGGGCTTCTTCAGTTACATCACCAAACCCATCAAGGTTAAAGAATTTATGAATGCGCTAAACGCAGCGCTGGAATTTTCGAAAAGAACCAGCGGCAGACAGGACAAAAATAAAACAACCCAAAATACAATATGATTCATTCATCGGATATTCTCAAATCCCCAATCCTCATCGTGGACGATCAGCAGGCCAATGTCTTGCTGCTGGAGCAAATGCTGCGCCGCGCAGGCTATCTTGCGATCCACTCCACCATGGTTTCTGGCCAGGTCTGCGAACTGCACCGCGTGAACCGCTACTCCGTGATCCTGCTTGATCTTGAAATGCCCGGCATGGATGGATTTCAAGTGATGGAAGGCCTTAAGGCCATCGAAACTGGCGGCTATATTCCCGTCCTGGTGATCACCGCAGAGCCCAAACACAAGCTGCGCGCTCTGAAAGCCGGGGCACGGGATTTTGTCAGCAAACCGTTGGATCTGGTGGAGGTCTTGATGCGAGTTCGCAACATGATTGAAGTCCTGATGCTCCGCCAGCAAGTCGAGACGCGCGCCGAACAGGCTGAGGCCCATTTTATCGAGGCGCAAAAAATGCAAGTCATCGGCCAGCTTGCGGGCGGCGTGGCGCATGACTTTAATAACATCCTCTCGGTCATCATGGGTTACAACCATTTGATGGGCTCGATGATTGACAAGGAGAATACGATCCAACAATATTCCAAAGAGATCGGCAACGCGGCCAGGCGCGCCGCCGTGTTGATTGGCCAGTTGCTCATCTTCAGCCGCAAACAAACCGTCCAACTCGTCGTCCTCGACGTCAATGAAGTGATTCAAGAGTGGAACAAAATGCTTTTCCGGCTCATTGGCGCGAATATTGAAATGACAGTCGTTCCCGGAACGCAAATCGGACGTGTCAAGGCTGACGCCGGCTATGTCGGCCAACTGCTCATGAATCTGGTTGTCAATGCCCGCGATGCCATGCCCAACGGGGGCAAGTTAACCATCGCGACGCGCAGTGTCACCGTCGATGAAACCAATGCGAGCGAGCATCCGGGCGCCATGTCCGGCTGCTACGTGATGCTCAGCGTCAGTGACACCGGAACCGGCATGACCGATGAAGTCAAAGCGCGCCTGTTTGAAGCGTTTTTCACAACCAAGCCCAAGGGCAAAGGCACCGGTCTGGGCCTGGCGACCTGCCAGACCATTGTTCAACAATTTGGCAGTCATATCGCCGTTTCAAGTGAGCTCGGCAAAGGCTCAACCTTCAATATCTATTTTCCGCTGGTTGAACAATTCATGGATGTCGCGGACGTGTCGGCGCAGACCGGTCCATTGCCGCGCGGGACGGAAACCTTGATGGTCGTCGAAGATGATCACTCCTTGAGGCTTCTGGCTCGCAGCATCCTGGAAGAGCAGGGGTATCAAGTGCTCTCGGCCACCAACGGCCAGGATGCGTTGAATGTGGTCCTCGAACATAAGGGCTCGCCGATTGGGTTGGTGTTCACCGATGTCATCATGCCGGTGATGGGCGGCAAGGTGATGGCGGAGTGGTTTACGAAAAACCATCCTCATGTCAAAATTCTCTTCACCTCAGGTTACATCGATGAGGCCATTGCTCAACTTGGCGCGCTTGTTTCAAGCGGCGCATTACTGCCCAAACCTTACACACCGGAGAACCTCGCCCGCAAAGTGCGCCAAATACTTGATAACGGGAGCGCATCTCACTCTGAGGCCCTGAATGGAACCTGCGATGAAAGCATTGCGACGTCGAGGTCTCTTTGCAAAAACGCAGGAGAATTGGTCAAATTTTGACACCGTTTATGTTACACACGATCCTGAAACAGTCTCAAAACGTGATAAAAAGTTCGTTCCAAGGAGCGGTCGGTCACGCCGTTTGGTGGGCGGGCATTGTGCTGGCGGCGGGTCTGATCGCCACCACCTTGGTTGCCCATAACACACAATCGAAGGCCGATGTTGCCACAAAACGGAATTTCGATTTCGCTTGCAACGAAATCCGGAGCAAGATTCTGGATCGCCTTGACGCCCACGAACAGATTCTGCGCAGCGGAGCGGCATTTTTCGAAAGCTCAAAGAGTGTCAGCCGTGAGGAATGGCGCCACTTCAACCAGCGCCAGAAGGTTGACCAGAAGCTTCCGGGCATTCAGGGCATTGGTTTCGCGTTGCTGATTTCCCGGCAAAGCCTGGCGCAACATGTTCAGGAGATTCGCGCTGAGGGATTCCCGCAATACCAAGTGCGCCCCAATGGCGAACGGGAGAGTTACTCCTCCATCATCTACCTTGAACCTTTTACAAACCGCAATCTCCGCGCCTTCGGGTACGACATGTTGAGCGAACCGGTGCGGAAGGCGGCGATGGAACGGGCGAGAGACCAGGATGCCGCCGTCCTCTCGGGAAAGGTTGTTCTGGTGCAGGAAACCGACAAAGATGTCCAGGCAGGCGCTTTGATGTACGTGCCTGTGTATCGGATGGGAATGCCGCATGACACCATCGCCCAAAGACGCGATACGCTCATAGGGTGGGTTTATAGCCCCTACCGGATGGACGACTTAATGCAAGGCGTCTTGGGAGGCTGGAATCTGGCAAGCGAGAAACAAATGCGCTTGGAAGTTTTCGACAGCGATACGGCGTCCTCGAAAACGCTGCTTCACGACAGCCAGCCCGGCGAGGCGCAGCGCTCTGGCGCCGTAAAAGTGGGAGCTAATTTTGCCTCTCAAGATTCAGGCATGGAACCGGCAGACCGGAGAACTGCCTCACAAAGGGGTAAGTCCAAAATGGACTGGGGTCATTCATCGCAATTGACCCAGCAAAGCAGTGTTATTTCGCATGGCCACCAATGGACATTGCGCTTTACGCGGACCGGCAGCCAGTTATCCACAGCGAATTTCGGCAAGGTCTTGCTTGTGTTGTTCGGAGGCGCCAGCAGCAGCCTGTTGCTCGCCGGGTTGCTCTTCTACGTGCTGAACACCCGCTTCAAGGCATTGCGGCTGGCCGAAGAATTGGCTGCGGAGTTGCGGGAGGGCGAAGCGCTGCAACACGCCCTGCTGGACAATCTTCCCACGGCAGTGGTCATTGTTGATCCGGTAACGCGGGTCATAGAGCGAGTGAATAATCATGTCCTCACCCTTTTTGGCGGCTCTCGTGATAGCCTGGCAGGCCAACCGTGCCACTCGCTCCTGGTATGCGCCAATAGGAGCGCGGAAGCTTGTTCCGCGTGCGATGTGGAACACTCGGAAAAGGAGATGCGGCAGGCCGATGGCAGCAGCCGTCCTGTTTTGCAAACCGTCAAACGCATCCAATTGCATGGCCGGGAAAAATTGCTGACATGCTTTGTGGACCTGTCCGAGCGCAAACAGATGGAGGAATTGCTGCGCCAGACCAACAACCGGCTCCTGCTGGCCGCGCGGGCGGGCGGCGTGGGCATCTGGGACTATGACGTGGTCAACAACCAAGTTCATTGGGATGCCCAAATACTTTGCCTCTACGGAATCACTTCCGCTCAGTTCGTCGGCGCTTATCAGGAATGGCTCGGGTGGATTCATCCGGAAGACCGGCAGCAGGGCGACAAAGAAATCCAGCTTGCGTTGCGGGGCGAACGCGAATTTGACACAGAATTCCGGGTTCTCTGGCGCGATGGCACCACTCACTACATCCGTGGCATCGCCTCCGTGGAAAGGAATGGCACAGGACAACCGCTGCGCATGATTGGAACAAACTGGGATATTACGCCCCAAAAGCAACTGGAGGAGACCCTTCGCCTGGCCAGCAAATCCGCCGATTCAGCCAACGAGGCCAAGAGCCAGTTTTTGTCCAACATGAGCCATGAAATCCGCACTCCCATGAACGGCGTTCTTGGCATGGTGAGTCTGTTGTTGGATACAAACCTGGCTGAAGATCAACGCCGCTATGCCAGGATTGCTCACGCCAGCGGCAAAACCCTGCTTGCCCTCATCAATGACATTCTGGATTTTTCCAAAATCGAGGCTGGAAAACTTGAGCTGGAGAGCTTGGATTTCAGCCTGCACAACCTGCTGGACGATCTGGCCGGGATGATGGCGGTGAGGGCTTACGACAAAGGCCTGGTATTGGGATGCGTCATGGAGCCTGAAGTTCCTTGCGAGCTCCAGGGCGACTCGGCACGGCTGCTTCAAATTCTCATTAACCTGGCCGCCAACGCCATCAAGTTTACGGCCCAAGGGGAGGTTGTCATCCGTGTGAGCGTGGTCTCGGAATCCCCCGATGAGGTCCGGCTGCGGTTCGCCGTGCGCGACACCGGCATTGGCATCGCCTCGGAAGCCATTGGACGGCTGTTTGGCAAGTTTATGCAAGTCGATTCCTCAACGACTCGCACCTACGGTGGCACAGGACTGGGTCTGGCGATTTCCAAGCAACTGACCGAGTTGATGGGCGGCGAGATTGGAGTGGAGAGCGAGGCGGGCAAGGGTTCGGAATTCTGGTTTACGGTGAACTTGGCCAAGCAACCTTCCAAACCTGCCAACACGTCCTCTTCAGCCCACCTGCGCGGCGCGCGCGTCTTGATTGTTGATGACCATCCCGTCAATCGGGAAATTCTCCTGGTCTTGCTGAAGTCCTGGGGGATGCGACCCGCTGAGGCCGCCGATGGGCTTTCCGCTCTGCATTTGCTGGCTCTGGCGCAAGCCATGCGGGACCCTTTCGTGATTGCCGTCATTGACAGCCAGATGCCCGGCATGGACGGGGCATCGCTGGGGCGCGCCATTAAAACCGATGCGCGGCTCGCTGCCATCCGGTTGGTGATGTGTACCTCCCTGGGCAAAGTCGGCAGCGAGCAACCGTTGGAAAAAACCGACTTTGACGCCGCTCTGACCAAGCCGGTTCAGAGACAGGAGTTATTGGAAATTTTGACAACCATCGTCAGTGGTCAAAAAACGGCATCATCCCGTGTGAACTCAACGGAGGGGCCCGTCCAGAGGAAGCGTTCAATTGATGCCCGAATCCTGGTTGCTGATGACAATCGCACCAACCAGCAAGTGGTGGAGGGCATTCTCAAGAAACTGGGGGGCACAGTCGAAGTGGTCGCCAATGGCGCCGAGGCTGTCAAAGCGCTCGAGACTTCATCGTTCGACCTGGTGCTCATGGACGTGCAGATGCCGCTGATGAATGGCCTTGATGCCACCAGAGCCATCCGCCATCCGCAATCCCGCGCGCTCAACCGCCAGGTGCCCATTATTGCCCTGACCGCCCATGCCTTGCAAAGCGACCGGGATGAATGCATGAAGGCGGGCATGGACGATCATCTCACAAAGCCGATCGAAGTGCCGGCTCTGATTGCGATGCTTGAGAAGTGGTTGAAACCAAAAGGCGAAGTCGATCTTCCGATGATGGCAACGCGATGAAAGAGATGGTAGAAAATGTGTCGCACTCTGCGGTTCCCCACAGAGCCTGGCAGGCTTGGGCGCTCCTTGCTGGCGGGCTGATCGTCACCGCCCTGGCTGCGCATTACGCGAAATCTGTGGCCGATGTTGCGGTGCAACGGGAGTTCGAATTCGGCTGCAATGAAATCCAGATCAAGATTGAGGACTGTCTCAAGGACCACGAACAGATACTGCGGAGCGGAGCGGCGTTTTTCGAGCACTCAGGGGGTGGTGTCAGCCGTGAGGAATGGCGCCGCTTCGTCGAGCGTCAGGGGATTGACCAGCGCTATCCCGGTATTCAAGGCTTTGGCTTCGCGCTGCTCATCCCCCGGCAGAACCTGGAGCAACATGTCCGGGAGATTCGC
Source organism: uncultured Verrucomicrobiales bacterium (assembly GCA_903898185.1). Lineage (GTDB taxonomy): Bacteria > Verrucomicrobiota > Verrucomicrobiia > Limisphaerales > Palsa-1400 > CAIUEN01. The sequence continues at coordinate 3,181 of CAIUEN010000517.1, read as the reverse complement.
GCTCAAGGCTTTCCCGAATACCAAGTGCGACCCGAGGGCGAGCGGGAGGTCTATACATCCATCATTTACCTTGAACCTTTTACAAAACGGAATCTTCGCGCCTTTGGCTACGACATGTTCAGCGAAGTGACACGCCGGGCAGCGATGGAGCGGGCGCGCGACGAGGATTCCGCCGCCCTTTCGGGAAAGGTTATTCTGGTGCAGGAGACCGACAAAGAGGCACAGGCAGGCACCTTGATGTATGTGCCGGTGTACCGGGTGGGAATGCCTCATGAAACCATGGTTCAGCGACGCGACGCGCTCGTGGGATGGGTTTATAGTCCCTATCGGATGCACGACCTGATGCAAGGCATCCTGGGAAGCTGGGATCTCACCGGCGAGAAACGCAAACCCGTTCATTTGGAAATTTTCGATGGCGAGTCAATATCCGACGATTCAATTCTTTACGACAGTCAGCCCGGCTATGTTGACATGGGGGACAAATCGCAAACGCTCTTCCAGAGAAGGCTCGTTCCATCCAGTCGCCCGTGGACCCTGCGTTTCACGCGCACAAGCAGTCTGTCATCCATGACGGATTATGGCAAGGTCTGGCTGGTGTTATCCGGCGGGACATGCAGCAGTCTGTTGCTTTGCGGGTTGTTCTTCTCCGTGCTCAACACCCGGTTCAAGGCATTGCAGATGGCCACAAAGTTGACCACAAAGCTGGCGCTGAGCGAGCAATCCTATCGCAATCAATTCGCCAGCAATTCAGAGGTGATGCTGCTTGTTGATCCCACCGATGGGAGGATCATTGACGCCAATGCCGCCGCTGTCCGTTTCTACGGTTATTCCCGCGAGCAAATGCTGGCCATGCGGATGACCGACATCAACCCCAAGCCGCTGGCCGATGTGCTGCAAATCTTGAAATACCTGAAGACGGAACAGGGGCAGCGGTTCCAATTCCAACACCGCCTTGCGAGCGGGGAGTTGCGGAGGGTGGAAGTGTCAATGAGCCCCATTGAGTTTGGCGGACGCAGCGTTCTTCATTCAATTGTCTTTGATGTCACCGAGCGCGAGCGGGCTGAGTTACTGCTGCAAGAAAGGACAGCTTTGCTTGAGGCTCAGACAAACGCGTCCTCCGATGGAATTTTGGTGATCTCGGACAAAAATAAACGGGTTCTTATAAACCACCAATTCATCGAACTGCTTGATGTTCCCCAGCATATTCTGGATGAGGAGGATGACACCGCGCTGCTCAAGCATGTTGTAAACTTAGCCAGGTATCCCGATCAATTCCTTAAGAAAATTCAGCGCCTCGATAATCACCGCAATGAGACTATCCGTGATGAGATCGAATTTAATAGCGGAATGGTTCTGGACCGGTATTCCGCGCCGGTCTTGGGCAAGAATGGGGAAAGCTACGGAAGAATCTGGACATTTCACGACATCACCGAGCGCAAGCGGGGCGAGGAAAAAATATTTTTGACTGCGACTTTGATGAGTCTGATGACCGAATTGTCTCTTCTTGCGTTCTATGTGGTCGATGGCCGCACCGACAAGATAATTTATTTCAACCATCGGTTCTGCGAAATTTGGGGAATCACCCATTTGGAAGAACAGATGACGCGGGGCGAACTTACCAGTAATCAAATCTTTCCGTATTGTCTGGACGCGCTGACCGATGTGAAGGGTTTTGCCAAAACCTGGCATCTGCTTCAAAACGAGGAAAACCGGGCCCCCATGGTAGATTTCCTGCCCTTCACCAACGGAAGAACCATCCGCAGATATTCCACGCAGATGCGTGGCGCAAATGATCTATACTTCGGACGGTTTTACCTGTTTGAAGATGTCACAGAACAAAAACAAGCCGAGGCGAAACTCATCCAGATCAACCACAGTCTGGAACAAGCAACCGAGCAAGCCGAGTTTGCCAACGCTGCCAAACGTCAATTCCTTGCCGGTATGAGCCGGGAAATTCGCGCGCCGCTGGACAGAGTGCTCGGCATGGTCGGTCTGTTGCTGGATACAAAGCTGACCGGGGACCAGCGCCACTACGCCCAGACTGCGCGCGCCAGCGGTGAGGCGCTGCTCGCTCGTATCAATGACATCTTGGATTTTTCCAAGATTGAGGCGAGGAAGATTGCGCTGAAAACTCTGGATTTTGATCTGCGCAGTCTTCTGAAGGATTTCGTCGGGCTGATGGCTCAGCGGGCTTATGAGAAAGGACTGGCATTGGAATGCGTGGTGGCGCCGGAGGTTCCGTCGGCCCTTCAGGGCGATTCGGAGCGGTTGCGGCAGATTCTTATCAATTTGACAGGTAATGCCATCAAATTTACGACCCAAGGCGAAGTTGTTATCTGCGTTAATGTAGTATCGGAAACACCCATTGATGTTCGACTGCGATTCGTCGTGCGCGACACCGGAATTGGCATTTCTGCCGACAAGCTCGGACGGCTGTTTGAGAAGTTTTCGCAAGTCGAGACCGCAACCGAGGGCGCTTGTGGCGGCACGGGGCTGGGCTTGGCGATTTCCAAGCAACTGACGGCGATGATGGACGGTGAGATTGGAGTTCAGAGCGAGGCAGGCAAGGGCTCGGAATTCTGGTTTACAGCGCTCCTGACCAAACAACCCTTTCACGAACCTGCGGTAATTTGCGTAACTTAATGAACATTTCATCCCCCAAAAAGGAGAATTTGATCTTCCGATAATAGCAAAGCGATGAAAAATTTAGTAGAAGATATGACCACAGTTGCGGTTCCACGCCGCCGTATTTGGCAACCTTGGGCGCTCCTTGCGGGCGGGCTGATTGTCACCGCTGTGGCTGCGCGTTACACGAAATCTGGGGCCGATGTTGCGATGCAACGGGAGTTCGGTTTCGTCTGCGATGAAATCCAGATCAGGATTGAAGACCGTCTCAAGGACCACGAACAGATACTGCGAGGCGGAGCGGCATTTTTCGAACACTCAAGGGGTGGTGTCAGCCGTGAGGAATGGCACTGCTTCGTCGAGAGTCAGGGGATTGACCAGCGATATCCCGGGATTCAAGGCTTTGGCTTCGCGCTGCTCATTCCCCCGCAGAACCTGGCGCAACATGTCCAGGAGATTCGCGCTCAAGGCTTTCCGCAATACCAAGTGCGCCCCGAGGGCGAACGGGAGATCTACACATCCATCATTTACCTTGAACCTTTTACAAACCGGAATC
>CAIUEN010000516.1 GCA_903898185.1 uncultured Verrucomicrobiales bacterium | reverse complement strand
GCTGGAATTACCGACGCGCCCAGCAGGTTGGAAAACCTGCGGAACGGCAGACAAGAATGTCTGCGCTACGTCCGAAGATCGTTCCCTGCTCTTGGCGCAAAAAATAACATTCCCGCTTCGTGACTTTGTGTCTTCGTGTGAACCTTCCCCTGTTTGGCAGGCCAGATGCCTGCCCCACAGGGTTTCTTTCCGCCACGCACCAGCTTTGGCCTGACAATTGCTATGATGGGATCGAGTAGTCTGACAGAAATAAAATGGTAACTATTTACGTAAGAGGGAGAAATTAGCGTCTCGCTGACGCTCGACGGAGGGAGGGCACTGGCAAGGATGCCTATGCTACTTGGATAGTTAAAAAAGAGCGGCCATCGAAAAAAGGCCTAAAGCCGGACGAGGAATGTGTCGCTATAGGTGTCTGAAGTCTGAATTAGGCGAATTGTTTATTGGTATCCGCAACGGAGGCGGCGGGGAAGATAACTCTGGAAAAATTGAATAGAATGAAATTATGAAACACGTTACTCAACTGGCGGTCGCAATCGTATCAGTTTTTATCGGCAGCTTGCAGGCGCAGCCGGTTATAGTCAGTCAGCCGGCCAGCACGAACGTCGCGTTGGGGAGCAATTTCACTGTGCAGGTAGTGGCGTCGTCCGTTACTAATATTATGGCGTACCAGTGGTGGTTTACCAATAGCACATGGACCAATGTATCCACCTTCGGCACCAACGATAATTACACGGTGACCAATGCCACGTACACCAACAGCGGCCAGTACTGGGTAATCGTCAGCAACAGCCCGTCCAGCGTGGCCACCAGCACCCAAGCGATCGTTAACGTTTGGGCGAAGCCCACGATAACCACCAATCCAGTGAGTCAGATTTTGGCCACCAACAAGTCCGCTACGTTGACCGTTGGGGCTTCTGGTAGTAATAATGTCGCTGACGGCAATAACCCCCTTTGGTATCAATGGTTCAACGGTACTAACTCATTAGGCGCTGCATCAACAGATGCAGGTTCAAATACTTATACTTGGACAGGTCCGGCGACGAATTATACGGGAACCTACTCGGTCGTTGTGACGAACGCTGTGGGGAAGGTAACCAGCTCCAATGCCATTGTTGAGTTCGTGGAGGCCCCGAGATTTACGAACACACCAACCAGTACCGTTTACCTAGCGACATCCACCAATTACACAATCCGCTCCGCCGCTACCGGCAAATATATGTCTTACCAGTGGTACAAAGGCGCAAGTGCCCTTGACAGCGAAACCAATGCCACACTGGCTTTGATTAATGTTACCGCATATGATAATGGGGCATACACAAATACGGCCAGCAATCTTGCGGGCGCGGTCACCAATGCGGGAACGAGAGTCATCGTTTATGATCCTCCGACTATCACAGTTCAGCCGGTCGGATCGACAAATTTCGGAACGAACATATCCGGCGGCGCAACGATTTCAGTGACGGCGATCGGCGGGGGCAATCTTGGGTTCGCATGGAGCGTGGGAAGCAATTTTCTGGGCAATGGAACGACCATCAACAGCGACACCAATGCTGGAATAATAACTGCGACAAACACGTTTACCATTCCCGGCCTTGCTGTAACAAACGGCACTTATACCGTCACTGTTACCAACGAGGTCGGAAAAGTGACCAGTGACGGCACTGTGGTTCAAATCGTAAATCTGCCTGTCATTATTACGCAACCGGTGTCGAACATAACCATTACAGCCGGGAGCTCTTATACTCTTTCTGTGGCGCTCACCAATGCGTCGAGTCAATTGCTGAGCTATCAATGGTACTACACGAACGCCTCCACCAACGGCGTTTACACAAACATAGACAGCCGTACGATCGAAGGCGCAATATCGAGCACCTTGGCGCTAACGAATGTTGATACGACAAACACTCCGGGCACCTACTGGGTCATCGTGAGCAACCCGGCAGGCACGGTGACCAGCAGTAACGCTGTGATTGGAGTGCAGTTTGCTCCGATTATCACCGGCATTGTGGCAACCAATTCCGTTCCAGGGCTGCTGGGGACATCGAATTACTTTAGCGCTGGCGTTGGCACAAATACGGCTTTAACAGTGGCGGTGGACGCTACAAGTTCCAACCCCATGGTGTATCAATGGCTCAATGGCACAAACATTCTCAGAACAATCACGAATAGTTCACACACCGACAGTTATACTGTCGTTGGCACTGTCTCAAATTATTCGGGCGCCTACTCTGTGGTAGTTTCCAATTTGGTGGGCAAGGCAAGCACGAATGTGACCGTGACATTTGTTGAGCCGCCTGGGATTCCAGCAAACCAGCCAGCGGATGCGGGCGCTCTGGTGGGCGGTTCAGTTACATTCTCGGTGGCATGCACGAACGCCGCGACATCCATGCTGACGTATCAGTGGTACAGAACCAATGCAAGCTACCCGGTTGTTGGCTTTACCAACAGTTCCCTAACGGTAACCAATATCCAGACAAACAGCGCGGGAATTTACTTTGTTAAGGTGAATAATCCGGCAAATCAAGAGGCCACAAGCCGGTTTGCGACTCTGACTGTGCAGACAATGCCTGCGATTTCGCAACAACCGACCAATACTGTCGTGGCAGTGGGCACCAGTCTGACGAATTACGTTGGCGCAACAGGCGGGCTGCTGTCCTACCAGTGGCGCAACGGTACCAACCTGGTTCTTGGCGCGACCAATGGGCTTCTGGTAATCCCCAATGCGCAGACGACGAATTCGGGCAGCTATACAGTGAGTATTACCAACGCGGCCGGAAAAGTCACCAGCGCTCCACCTGCCGTTGTTTGGGTTGTCGCCCCACCTGTGATCGTGACCAATCCTTCCACAGCGGCAGTCATAAAGGGGCAGGATCACACCTTTGTGGTGACGGTCGCTAATGCGACCAATTCTCTGTTAAGTTATCAGTGGTATTATAACACTAACGATTTACGTGCGACACCAGCCAACGGTTTGACCGATGTTACAAACGCGGTTCCGGGGAGAACCAATGATTCCTACTATTTGGCTAACGTTGACCCGGTCACCAACGGCTATTATGCTGTTGTCGTGTCAAATATTGCCGGCGTGGTGACGAGCACGGTTGCCAAATTGACCGTGCAGGTAGTGCCCACAATCACAAATCAGCCGCTGGGAACCAACATCGCAGTTAGCAGCAATGCAACCCTGACCGTCGTGGCTGGCGGAACCAGTATTGGGTATCAATGGTACAAGGACAATCAAATCGTTGCCAACTCGAACGCAAGCACATTTACATTCACTAGCGCGCAAATTACCAATTCAGGAGTTTATTCGGTGGTCGTAACGAACCTTGTAGGCAGTGTCACCAGCTCCAATGCCGTCGTTTGGGTGGTAGCGCCTCCCGGTATTGCAACCCAGCCTTCCAACGCGGTCGCCTTGCTTGGCGCTTCCACGAACTTCACCGTGGTCTGCTCAAATGCCGACACATCCCTCCTGAATTATCAATGGTGGTATTCCAATACCGCGAGTCATGCTTCCAACGCAATCAGCGGAGCTACGAGCAGCAGTTACAACATTTCTTCTATTGGAACGAATAACGGGGGTGGATATTTTGTGATTGTAACCAATGTTGCGGGCAAAGCCACCAGCGAGGTTGCGACTCTGACCGTTCTGACAGTGCCTACAATTTGGCAGCAACCGACCAATACTGCCGTGGCCGTTGGCACTAATCTGACGAACTACGTTGGCGCAACCGGCGGTTTGCTGGGCTACCAGTGGCGCAACGGTACCAACCTGGTTCTCGGCGCGACCAATGCGCTTTTGGTTATTACCAATGCTCAGACGACGAATTCGGGTAATTATACAGTAATTATCACCAACACGGTGGGAACAGTCACCAGCGATCCGCCGGCTGTGGTTTGGGTTGTTGCCCCGCCTGTAATCACGAACAGTCCTTCCACTGCGGGAGCCATTCCTGGGGACGATCACACATTTGTGGTGGCGGTCTCTAATGCCGCAAATTCTCTGTTGAGTTATCAGTGGTATTTTAACGCTACGATTTTGACCCAAGCCGGTATAACCGCTCCTTCAAATGCGGTAAAAGGGCAAGTCTTTGATTCCTACTATTTGTCTGGCGTTTACACGAACGACAACGGCTATTACGCGGTCGTTGTGACAAATCTCGCCGGCGCGGCGACAAGCACGGTTGCCCAATTGATGGTGCAGGTTCCCCCTGTTATCACCCTGCAGCCGGAGGGTACCAACATCGGGCTTAACAGCAATGCAACTCTGACCGTCACGGCCAGCGGTGACTCACTTCAATATCAATGGTACAAGGGCACTAACGCTGTGGCCGGCTCGAACACGTCCACATTTGCAATTAATAGTGCTCAATATACCGATGCGGGCACATACTACGTGGCAGTCACCAATTTTTCTGGATCCACGAATAGCGCAGCCGTTGTTGTCAATGTTGTGGATTACCCTGTTATTGTAACGCAGCCGTCGAGCGTTGAGGTGGCGCAGGGCGCAAATGCGACTTTCACTGTGGTGGTGACCAATGTGGCCAGTTCCTTGCTGAGTTACCAATGGAACTTGGTGACGCTCATTGCGACAAACCCGATTGTGGGCGAAGTATCGTCGAATCTCGTCGTTCATGGCGTCACGACTAACAGCGAGGGGACTTACATGGTGTCCATTGCCAGCGCGCGAGGGACGACAAACAGCGCAAATGCCACCCTCACGATGCTGAACGTGCCAGCGATCAGGGTGCAGCCGCACGACACCAATGTTGTGCTGGGAACCAACCTTACCTTGACTGTTGACGCGTCAGGCGGAGGGTCACCCTCATACCAATGGTGGCGCACAAATTCGTCTGGAACGAGCAACTTGAATAATAATGCCGCCACCTATACGATTCCGAACGCGCCGTTAAGCGCAGCGGGCGCTTACTACGTTGTGGTGTCGAATTCCTTGGGGAAAGTCACCAGTTCAAATGCCTTTGTGCAAGTGGTCAGCAAGCCAGGAATCGCGATACAACCATTGGGCACCACAAACCAAGTGGGAACCGAATACACGTTTACGGTCACGGCCAGTCCCACAAATCTTGTGGCGGTTATGTTTTATCAATGGTACACAAACAGTGTGGCCATTACTGGCGCCACTAATAGTTCTTACTACATAACGAGCCTTAGAACCAACGATACAGCCAGTTACACTGTAGTGATTACCAACATTGCAGGATCGGTCACCAGCTCCGCCGCCATTCTGGTTGCCCAGTCAACGCCGCTGATCACATCGCAACCACAAGGCGCCATTGTGGCTGTTGGAGGATCGGTGACGACTTTGAGCGTCTCGACCAACGGTGACGGGCTTGGGTATCAATGGTACAAGAACGGCGTGCCGGTTAGCGGATCGAACTCATACAACTATTACATTACTACCGCTGTTACTAATGATACCGCCACATATTACGTGTTGGTTACAAACTTGGTGGGCAGCGATATCAGCGTTCCTGTTACAGTCACTGTTGTGAGCGCTCCCAATATAACACAGCCTGCAAGCGGCACCAATGTGATTGGGAATTATTTCACTTTCAGAATAGGGTTGGATAGCAGCAATGCGGCCCCGACAATTCACTTTCAATGGAGGAAGGGAACAAATGCGATTGCCGGAGCGACAGACACTAATAAGTATACAATACTTGGAACCACGTTTGATGATGTTGCCACAAATTACAATGTTCTTGTCTGGAATATTGCGGGCACCAATCAAAGTTCAAACGCCACACTGAGCGTGGATGCGCCGCCTGGTATTGCATCCCAATCCGGAAGCACCAACATCGTTTACCCCGGAGGAAGCAGCGTTTTGCAAGTCTTGGCGACCACAAATCATGATCTGGTGTATCAGTGGTATAAAGGCACAAATAAAGTGTCCAGCAGTAATGGAGTCAACTTTACTGTATTCGGGACCGAACTCACAAATTCCGACACTTACACCGTGATCATCACAAACCTTGCCGGCAGCATCACCAGCACCGGGGCAGTCGTCAATGTGGTGACAAACGCTCAGATACTTACTGGCCCTGCAAGCCAAATATTGCCTGAATGGACCAATGCCACATTTTCGGTCACGCTGGCGAATCCCTCGTACGCATTTCCCAGCTACCAATGGTTGAAAGGGGGAATTCCAATAGCAGGAGCAACAAGCAGCAACTTGGTTCTTACCTCGATCAGTGTGGCCGATGAGGCTGGCTACTCGGTGGTTGTCAGCAATATTACCAAAGGGGCGACGAGCGCTGTCGCCAACCTGACTGTGGAGACCATGCCAGCAATCATCTCGGGGCCAGTCAGCACGAATCTGGCGACGAACGGAGTCATCGTTCTGAATGTAACGGCCAGCGGAAAAAATCTTAAATACCAATGGTGGAAGGATTCAACCAACATGGTTCAGCCGTTTTCTACCACGAGCGCATTTACTACAAACACCAGCGCAAAAGCTGTAGATTCGGGCACCTATACCGTCATTGTTTCGAACGATGTCGATTCAGTGGTCAGCGCAGGAGCCGTCGTCACTGTCATAGAACTGCCGGTGTTCACCGTTGATCTGACAACGAATGACTATTCTTTTATTACATACAATTCTGTAACGAACGTGCTTGCGGTGGAATCGGGTGGAAGCTTCGCGATTGGGGTCACTGTCACTAACGTGCCAGAGTCCTTGCTGAATTATCAATGGTATTTTACAAACGCGGGGAGCACCAACACTCTTGGCGGAGAAGTATCCGACACGTATGCCTTGGGCGGGCTTGCGTATGCTGACCAGGGCGGTTACTTTGTGGTCGTGACCAACCTCGCTGGGGCGGCTACATCGGCAGTGGCGCAACTGGTGGTGCTGCTTACGCCATCCGTCGCAAACATTCAGTCCACTAATTTTACGAATGGTCCTTTTAGCCTTACTGCTAACGCGACTGGCGATGACATTGGCACTAACTGGTATAAAGCAAGCAACGATAGCCTCATCATGAGCGGCATATTGACCAATAGTACCCCAGCGCTTGCATCATTTATTAGCAATGACTTCTTCTATGTGGAAGTTACTAACGCTGTGGGTAGTGCGAGAAGCACAAACTTTTTCATCGCAATTATTGATGTGCCAACCGTGGAACTAGTGCCTCCAACTAATAATTATATTAAAGCCGACGGCGCCACGACATACACATTGGTCACAACGAACCTCACCGGAGGTGGCGCAATGACTTATCAATGGTGGACGAATTTTGGAAATGGTTTCGGGCTGGACGACTCAAACGGCCCCAGCTATACGGTGTCCGCTTCGTTCACCGGCTTTACAAACTCCTATTATGTTGTTGTTACAAATTTGGCTGGCACGAACATCTCAAAAACAACGAATACGGTTATTGGCGAAATGCCGATTACCAATTTCGTAGCCTCATTCTCAGGGACAACCAACGTGGCCAAGACTTCAAATTTGGTTATGAGCGTTGCCGTGACGAATGCCGACGCGCTTGTCTATCAGTGGTATAAGAACGGCGTTTCAATTGTGAATTCAAATGGCACCAATCTGACTCTTAACAATTTGGGAATCAACGATAGCGGCTCCTATACAGTGAGTGTCAGCAACCATGTGAGTTTTACGAGCAGCGTGCCCGTGGTGGTTAAAGTTGTGGCAGCTCCGTCGATTTTGACGCAGCCCAAGGGCGGAGCGCTCCTTGCAGGCTCAAATTATACTTTCAGCGTAGTATGCATAAACGGGACGAATTCGTTGCTGAGTTACCAATGGTTTTGGACAACGAATACTGTCACCAGCAGTAACGCCATGACTTTGGACATCAACAACGTCACCAACACTCTTTCGATCACGACAGCAGGCACGAATTGGACCGGCAAGTACTGGGTTGTCGTGACAAATGTTGCTGGTGTGATTACAAGTTCAATTGTGGACCTGAATGTGCAGACGATTCCGCAAATCGACCGCAGCACGCCAACAAACACTGTAATGGCTGTGGGGAAAAACTTGACAAATCCGGTTACTGCGACTGGAGAAGGGCTCACCTATAAATGGCTCAAGGGCGCCGCAAATCTGCCGTTTTTGACGACGAGCAACCTTATCATACAAAACGCGCAGGTAGCCGATTCCGGAGCCTACACCGTCATTGTCACCAACTACGTTGGATCGGACACTTACACGACCAACGTCTTGGTAGTGGCTGCGCCAGTCATTATTTCGCAACCGCAAAGCCGCACTTTGACCAATAACAGCGAAGTGACATTCAGGGTGGTTGTAACCAACGCGGATATTTCCGCTTTGACGTATAGCTGGTACAAAACCAATGGCAGCGGTGGTTTTGGAGCAGCGCTCGGTGGAAACAGTAATACTTATACGATTGGACATGTGACGAATAGTGACTCAGGCGGGTATGTAGTCACAGTCAGCAATGTGGCGAACGTGGTAACCAGCTTGGTTGCGACGTTGTGGGCAGAGAGCCTGCCCACCGTCACGACGCCAGTTTTGTCAGGGGTTACGCTTACCAACGGCGCCATTTCAACAAACCACTCATTTACCTTGATAGTCACCAACGGCGGTGATAACTCCGGGGTCCAATATTGGAGCAAGGATGGAGTGCCAATGCCCGGGGAAACGAAGACCAATTATGACGTGTTGATCGCTGCGATTACCAATAGCGGCTCCTACACGGTAACGGTAACCAACCATGTGGGCACAGTAACAAGCAGTAACTACGTGGTCAACGTTGTAGGGTTGCCTGTGATCGGTTTTCAACCGTTGGGCGCGACAATAGCAACCAACGGAGCCTACACACTCAGTGTCGGAGTTAGCGCTCCTACAAACGCATCGCTGTTCACGAATCAATGGTATCACAGTGGCGTGGTTATCACTGGCGCGACAAACAGCTTCTACCGGATTGGTACGGCTTCAACAATTGACGCGGGCAATTATTATGTGTCCGTGACGGACGTGGCTGGGACAACCACAAGTTCCAATGCCACGATGGTTGTTATTGCTTCGCCAGTGATTACTACCAATTTGACAGGAACCACCAATAAGTTTGGGATAGACCTTAAAACCAATTTGATCGTGGCAGCTACTGGCGGTGGCACCAATGGTGGCAACTTGAAATACCTTTGGTACTATAATGGCGGCAGCGGAGACACCTTGTTGCCCGATTCCAGTCACCAGGATCAAGTGGACCCTGATTCGGGCGTGGGGACATCCACTGTGACCAATATTCCCAGCGCTCAGACCACGAATTCTGGCAGCTACTTTGTGGTGGTTACCAATATCGCGGGTTCTGTGACCAGTTCAATCGCCAGCGTTTTGATTCTCACGAATCCGGTAATCGCATTGGAGCCGAAAGGATCGACAAACAAGGCGGGCACCACTTATACGTTTACCGTGTTGATGTCCAATGCGGCGAGTTCCGTGTTCAGCTACCAATGGTATAAGATGAACTATGGATCGACCAATTATACCAATCTGGTTTGGAACACAAATACGCTACGACTGAGTAGTTTGGCCGGATCTGATGCGGGTGGCTATTATGTAATCGTGACAAACTTGGCGGGGGCCGCCACCAGTCAGGTGGCGAGATTGAGCGTTCAAGCGACGCCTGTTGTCACCGATGACCTCTTCGCCACTAACTTTGCTGTGGGATCGAACCTCAACTTAAGCATCGGCACGATTGCGGTTGGAGGGGTATATCGGTGGACTAAAGACAACACCAATGTGTCGCTAACGCGAACGAATGTTCACGTTGAATGGTCAGACACTAACGCGGCTCTGTGGATCACCAACGCGCAGACAAGTGATTCTGGAATATACAAAGTGTACATCACCAATAGCGTGGGACCCATAAGCAGCGCCAGCGTGAGGGTGTGGGTAGTTGCCAAGCCTGGGATTAGCGTTCAGCCGGCGAACGGTGTTGGCACTGAGGGTCTCAGTTACACGTTCAACGTGGGTGTTTCCAATGCCGCGACATCGGCGCTCAGCTATCAGTGGCTAGGAACAAATGGGTCGATTAGCGGCATTATGACTGACGAAACGAACAGTTACCTCACGCTTCCCAATCTTACGAGCACCAACACGGGCACATACTGCGTGGTGGTGACAAACGTAGCAGGCAGTATTACAAGCAGGGTTGCAACGCTGACAGTCATGGGCAAACCGAAGTTTGACAGTCAGCCAGTATCGACCAATCTGCCTGTCGGCAGCAACCTCGTATTGAGCGCAACTGTTTACGGTGGGTACGTTAATTTCACCTGGCGTAAAGGGACAAACATTCTTTCGGCTACCAACAGCACGAGTGCTACTAATTTGGACGGAAGCATTATCAGCACGCTTACACTCAGTAATGCGCAGATAACCTATTCCACTAATTACAACGTAAGTGTAACCAATTCGCTTGGTGGGATAACCAGCACCAACGCGGCTGTTCTGGTTGTGGCATCTCCGCAATTTCAGACTAATCTGGCGGCCAGCGTGTATGTTGGGGCAGGGAGCAATTATACGTTCTCTGTCACAATGACGAACGCGGCGAAATCGGCGCTTACGTATCAGTGGGCTTATACGAATGTTGGCGGCACATCCTTTACCGGAATAGATGGCGCAATCTCTAACAGGTACGTGTGGCTGGCGGGTGGCGACGTTGGAGGATATAGGGTTGTGGTGACGAATGTCGCCGGTGCTGTAACGAGCACTGTCAGCTTATTGGGAGTGACGGTTGGGCCAAGCATTATAACACAGCCGTTGGTGGGACAATCATATGCTACCAATCTGGCAACGAATGGCACTATTACCATGAGTGTTGTTGCGACCAATGGGGGTAATTTTATTTACCAATGGAAAAAGGATGGCAAGATTGTGCCCGTCACATTTGGCGGAACGAATGATGCCTTGAGCATTACCAATGCCAGGCTGACGAACGCAGGCGTGTATAGCGTGACGGTCTCGAACGCGGCTGGATACGTGTCCAGCCTATCGGCAACTGTCAACGTCCTAACGCTGCCGGCGTTTCAGATACGGCCTGTTGGCGCCACTAATCTCTCTGGAGCAACCAACAAATACGCGTTTTCCGTGACGATGAGCAACGCGGCCAATTCATACCTCAGTTATCAGTGGAGGTCGAATGGCGTTGCGCTCGCGAATGGAACGAACGTGTTTGTAGCGGGCACCAACACGATATACACAGGTGCCACGAACAATGTGTTTACGATTATTGGTCTTACCACCAATAACAGCGCGGATTACACTGTTGTTGTGACCAATCTTGCCGGCAGTGTTACCAGTTCTGTTGCGAAGTTGTTTGTGCAGGACGGAGTTCAAATCACAACCAACCTGACAAATATATACGTGGCGCTCAAGGATGTGAGCGCGGCCAGCCTGACCGTGGGCGCTAGTGGAAGCGCCCTCCGCTATCAGTGGTTCAAGAATGCCACGGCTATAAATCACGCGACCAATGCGACGTTGCTCAATACGACGCTGCCCACAGCAAACATGGGAATCACCAAGGCCGGGAGCAATAACTATTACGTTGTTGTCAGCAACAGGGTTAATAGCGTCAAGAGTAGTAATGTCGCTGTGGTGGTTGTTGCGCCGCCGGGCATTCAAACTCAGCCTAAAGGCAAGGACATGGTCACAAACACCACCTATATCGTGACTGTGGTTGCAAGCAATGCGGCATTGTCGAGGTTGAGTTATCAGTGGTACACTAATACCAGCGCCAGCTTCACTGGCGCAGGCACCCCTGCTGGTGTAAGCACGAATAGCACGTATAATATTACAAACGGCGCGACCGTTAGCACTAATTGGTATTCAGTGGTTGTAACTAATATCGCTGGCTCAGTCACCAGTTCGTGGGTTAAAATGGGTGTGTTTTTCATGCCCACGATAACCACTCAGCCGACAAACATTTTTGTGACTAACGGCGCAAGCGCAGTGCTGAACGTGGCTAACAATGGTGGAGGAACTTACCAATGGTTTAAGAATGGCACGGCTCTGAAGGGATTTAACGTGGATAACCTGAACTTTACGAGCGCGGTCGTTACCAACTCCGGAGTGTATTATGTAGTGATCAGCAACGTTGTTGGCTCGGTTAAGAGTTCGAATGCAGTTCTGACGGTCGTCACCAACCCGGTGTTTGTAACAAGCCTGAGCAATGTGGTTGTTGCGCTTGGGAGCAATTACACCTTCAGGGTTGTCATGACCAACGCCACCAACTCGTATATTGGTTATCGCTACCAGTGGTTCAAACCGGGCGGGATCGTCTGGGAAGGCGCGTTTACTAACACTGCCCCTCTCCTCAACGTCGGTTATGCCGATCAAGGGACGTATCAAGTCGTGGTTACAAACGTGTGCGGTCTCGCCAGTACCAGTTCAGCGACGCTGACGGTGCAGGCAAAGCCGGTTATTACACAGCAACCGACGCCGGTAACTCAGACGATCACCAACGGCATGGATTTCACCATTACTGTGGTCGCGACAGGGGATGGGTTGGTCTATCAATGGAGCAAGAAGAGGGGGACGACGACTACCATCGTCAAGGATGCCACCAACAGCAGTTTGACCATTTCTGCGGCCGTCAGCACCAATTCCGGCGCTTATAGTGTGGTTATCAGCAACATGGTCGGCAAGGTGACCAGCTCCAATGCGCAGGTGAATATTTGGCAGAAGAATGGCACGACGTGGGTTAAATACACCTTGTCGGGTGGTAGCGCTACCAACGTAAGTGAGACCGTCTCGAATGCGAGTAGCTCCGCGAGCATGGCCGGTGATTACACAGGGTTGTTTGTTGCAGCCAATGGAGTGCCCACGCACCAGACAGCCGGCTTGCTGATCGTGAGCGTGACGTCAGGCGGCGCCTACAGTGGCAAATTGCTGCTGGGCGGTGATGTCGTTGGCCTTAGCGGCCAATTGGACGCCAGCGGCAACTCGGTGGCTGAATTCGAGCGGCCCGGCAAGAGCGCGCTGACGGTCACTCTGACCGCCAACGCCGCCAGCAAACAGCTCACCGGCAGTGTGAGCGCGGCTGGTTGGACCTCGGCGCTCATTGCGGACCGCTCGGTGTTCAGCATCGCCAACCCGGCACCCACAGCGGGTGAATACGCATTGGTGATTCCTGCGACTCAACCTGCCGATGGGCTGTCGGCCACAGGCTACGCGCTGGTGAGCGCCAATGGCGCCATCACCTTTGTTGGCACCACGTCCGAAGGCTTGTCGATCTCGCAATCGACAACGGTATCCAAGGATGGCTACTGGCCGTTCTACGTGCCGGATGCGGACGGCGAAATCATCGGATGGCTGCAGTTCATCAACGGCGAGCCTTTCGGAACGCTCAACTGGATCAACAGCACTGGAACAGGCACGACCGTGAGCGAGGTCATCGGCACAGGGCCAACGAAATAGCCCAGTCGCCGGGTAATCTATAGTCGCGAATGGCGCGGAAGGAAACTTCCGCGCCATTTTTGTTGTACCGCAATTGGGTTAACCGCAGAGGCGCAGAGGCGCGGAGAGAAGGGGGGAATGAGGGGGTGCGTGAGCAGAAAGTGACCAGCCCCTCGAATTTTCATAAGTGACAACTGGCCGCTATGACGCCAACGGCGTCAGTCATACCAGCCTGGGGCAAGCGAAAGCGCCGCCCCAGGAGGCAAGCCCCAAAAACCTCACCAGCGCTGAAAGCGCGAATCATCAGACAGGCAGTGAGTCGCGCTTTCAGCGCTTGATTGGGTTTGGCCGAAGATCCTGGGGCAAGTTGATTTGTTACAATAATAGTACACGAATATTCACTTTTCGCGTAATCCCTTGCGGAACTGGAACTGAACAACGCCTCTTGGGCGAATGTATTCTTAATCGGACGGATGGCCTTTTCAAAAGCTCATTCTGTCTTTTCTTTCCGCGTGTTCTGCGGTTAACCCAACTGCGGTTTCCAATTTCAAAAACCCGATCAATTCAACTCACTCGGGGAAGGCTCACACGAAGACACGAAGGCACGAAGAGGATTGGGTTTGGCATGCCAGTCTGTTTAAGAAACGCAAGTAATGGATTTCTTGCCGCTTCGCAGTTTGTGTTTATTGAACAGGCTCGAAAAAAGAGAGTTCATTCCATGACTCTTCGTGCCTTCGTGTCTTCGTGTGAGCCTTCCCCTGGTCACTTTCCAGCGATGAAGCAGCAGGGGCTGGGGTAGAGCAGCGCTTCCAGCCTGCTCGGGCGGGTGGCTTTCTCAATTCAAATTGGGCTGGGATTCCTACCGTTTGAACAGGCTGGAAGCGCTGTTCTACAAAAAAGGAGCCGGACGAATCCGGCTCCAAAGGTGATAAGGTCATACACGCGTTCACCTGTCGCGCACAGAAAGAGTAGTGAGATCAACTGTCCTCTTTTACGCTGTTCAACCTCACTACAAGCAAGACCTCTCTGCCAAACTTAACCGAACAGCAACATCGATATAATGGAGTGGTCTCGACCGCATTTCGTTCAAACTTTTTTTAGAAACTTCAGAACGCTCACATCTGAGCAGCTCTCCTACCCTGCAAATAGCTCCTGGATTTCTTCCCAGTTCAAGGCCTCGGCCAATTGCTCTTCGCCACCGAGCATCCCCTGGATGAGCGCGCGTTTGCGGGTCTGGAGATGGAGGATTTTTTCCTCAACTGTTCCGCGCGTGATCAATTTGTAGCTGGTGACGACTTTTTTCTGGCCGATGCGATGCGCGCGATCCGTGGCTTGGGCCTCGACGGCAGGGTTCCACCAAGGATCGAAATGAATGACCGTGTCCGCGCCGGTCAGGTTCAATCCCACTCCGCCCGCCTTAAGGCTGATCAGGAACACCGGAACGCGCTCGTCGCGCTGGAATTTCTCCACAACACCCGCCCTATCGCGCGTTGAGCCATCCAAATAACAGTATTCGATTTTCTCCGAGGCCAGGTGTTCGCCGAGCAACTGCAGCATGGTTGTGAACTGGCTGAATACCAGAACGCGGTGGCCGCCATCGAGCACCTCTTCGAGCAATTCGGCGAACATCTCGACTTTTCCTGACGATTCGGCAGCGGCTTCCTTGAGAGTCGCTTTTAGCAAGCGCGGATCGCAGCAGATCTGGCGCAGGCGCAGCAGAGCGGTGAGCACTACCATCCGGCTCTTGCCCAAACCGCTGGCTCCAACCGCCTCAACGACCTCGCGACGGCTGGCTTCGAGCACCTGTTGATAAAGACCTCGTTGACCTTCGGCCAATTCGCAGTAACTGACCTGCTCGATTTTTTCGGGCAGATCTTTCGCGACTTCGCGCTTGAGCCTTCGAAGAATAAACGGACGCAATCGGCGAGCCAGGCGCGCCTGTACCTCAATATTTTTGTCGCGCACCAAAGGGGTTTCATAACGATCTCGAAAATCCTTGGCTGCGCCGAGATAACCGGGCATGAGAAAATCAAAAATCGACCACAGATCAAGCACCGAGTTTTCAATGGGCGTTCCGGTGAGAACCAGCCGATGACGCGCGCGAATCGATTTAACTGCCTGGGCATTCTGGGTTTGCCGGTTCTTGATATGCTGAGCTTCATCCAGGATGACTGTGTCAAATTCAATATCACGGTAAAGCTCGGCATCGCGCCGAAGCAGGGCATAGCTGGTTATTACCAGGTCGCTTGCGGTCACTTGGTCGAACAAGTCGCGGCGTTGCGGCCCTTGCAGCGCGAGCACCCGCATCCCAAGGGTGAATTTGGCGGCTTCAGCGGCCCAGTTGAAGACCAGCGACGTTGGGCACACCACCAGCGAGGGCATGGACGGCATCGCTTCATCGCCTCCCATTCCTGACGCGCGCTCAACATGCCTTCGTGGGGCAGACCTCTGGTCTGCCAGTTCCAGGAGCCTCTGGCTCCGTGGATCACGCGAGGCCCATAGATGCGCCAGCACTTGCAAGGTCTTGCCCAAGCCCATTTCATCGGCGAGAATTCCGCCAAAACCATTGGAGCGCAAGAAACGCAGCCAAGCGACGCCGTCTTTTTGGTAGGGTCTGAGCACCGGTTCCAATTCGCCGAGCGGCGGCGGTTCGAGCTTGATTTCGCCCCGTTGCTGGGAGGCGCGCTGGGTCCATGAAGTTGGCGCGTGAATGCGCCATCCGCTGTTCTTCCGCAAGGTTGCATCAAGAAACCCGGACTGCAAATGATTCAGACGATAGCCGTTGGCATGCTGCTCCGGGGCGCAGTCCAGTAAGACTTCCTGCAAGTCCTCCACAGCTCCGGTGTCCAAAAGGGCGAACTTGCCATTCTTGAGGCGCGTGTGGCTTTGACCCGACAAAATCAAACGTTGGATGTCCGCTGCGGAGAATTTCTCGCCGCTGGGAGCATCGTAGGCAACGCTCAGATCGAACCACTGTTCGCCAGACGGAGTGATCTGGAATTGAGGCTCGATACGTTCGAGATTCTGTTTCGTGCTGCGATCAAGTCGTTCTTCCAGGGTCACAGACCATTCCTTTTCCAGTCGCGGATACTCGCGGGCGAAGAATTTCAGGATCAAGTTTTGCGAGTTGAGCTTGGAGAGCCCTTGAGCGTCTGGCAGGCTGAAGCCGTGGCGCAATAGCCGGTCGAGCGCGGCTTGCTCGGCTGGAAAATTGCGTGTGCGATAGCGGGTCGGCGACTCTGGATCGGGCAGCCAAAGCGCGTCCCCGCCCGCCGCCGCGCCGGGAACCATCGCCTTTTCCCCGTAACAGCACTCAAGCTTTGCCTGCAACAAGGCTAGTCCGCCGGCCAAGTGCAGCTTGAAACGCGGCATTGCCGGTTCCAGCGTGAAATCTTCAATCGAAAAGTTGGCATCGACGGCGCATCGGGCGGTCAGTCCGGGCCACTCCAGATTCAAGAACTGCGGCACGCGGCTTCGCGGAATTCGCTCCGGACCGGTCAGCAGGGAATCCAAACTGGCTGGCAACCCCAGAGGTTGCAGCGTTGACGCGCGAAAAATCCAGGAGGTTGCTCCACGAATCAATCCTTGAGGCAGATCTTCGCCCAGCCGCAACACGATTTCCCCAGAGGTTTCCAGTGTCGCGCGAATTCGCAGGTTGGCGGATTCACCCTTGATTGCAACCGACTCTGCTTTTCCGAGCGAGACGCGGGGATGACTTGTCAACAGCGGCAAAAGCGTTGTGAACTGCGAGGCCGTGAGCATGGCCATTGATGGCGTCTCGCCGCCATTGAGTTGCTCCAGAGCCTCCAACACCGCGTTGTCCTGAGTTGAAACCACAAACGCTGCGCCCGGTGGCACCGCGCTTAATGGGGCGCGGGTTGAACGCCATTTCCCCTCAAGACAAAGCATGATTCTGCCTTTGGCGGCGGCTTGGGCGAAATTCGGCGGGAGTATGATGAAAAGTTCGAGCGGCTCGCCGCCGTTTCCCGCTGGCTCGCGGCGCAACGCTTTGGCGTTGCGCGCGGGCGCCTGAACGACCGGTTCCGATAGGCGGAGTTCAGGCTTGGCCACGGACGCAGTCGGTTGTGCCTGAGCTTTCAAGCGGTGCAGGCCGACGGCTACCGAGTGGGCGCAAATCATACCATGCTGCCGGGATTGGCGGCACGGGCACATATTCTCGGCGTCGGACTCGCTCTTGATGACCAGTCCGGCCCGATAACTGGAACTGCCCTCCTGGACGACGCCACGCAGCAGCGGCGCCTCCCAGTACGAACTCAAGACGAGATTTTGGGTCAGCAAAGCGCGCGCTTGCTTGACAGCTTCCCACCCGGCCAGCTTGGCCAGCAGGGCATCGGTTAAAATGACGTTGCTCATCAACGCGCCCACTGTGCCGCAAAAAACTTGCCGTGGGAAGGCGGTTGGCTCCAAAACCAGCAATTCTCATTATGTAGGGTAGTCCTCTGGCCTGCCAGCACCTCGTTATCGAGGTGCAGTG
>CAIUEN010000515.1 GCA_903898185.1 uncultured Verrucomicrobiales bacterium | reverse complement strand
TTTGAGTAAAAACGCAGCCGCCATAGATCATTGAGGTTTTTGCACTGCCATCCTCCTGTTTGCCCACTACCCCCTCCAGTTCTTCCTTGCGCATGGGCAGACCGGTGGCGTCGCCGCTCGCATACATGATAGAGACTTGCGGGCCGGTTGATTGTAGCGGACGTTCCTGCCTGAATTACTATATACGTATATATATTTCACCACAAAAAAATGAAGGATACCATGCTACTTCCAGAAATTTGTCATGCACCCCGGCAATTATGCGCGTTCTTCCGAAGTGGCCAGCGCCAGCGTTGGATGGAAGGCGAGCGGCACGCTGATAAACCGCCCATCCAACTGGAAGCCAAGCAGTTCGTCGTTCACGAGCACGTCAGTGATGGCGGGAGGCGTTTGCATCTGCAGGAGCATTCTATTTCTCATTGCGTCCATGTTCAAGCCATCGCTCGACGATTTCCGCGCGGCGTTCCGAAATCATCCGTCGGATTTCCTCGACCTCATGCGGTTTGAACCCGCGATTAAAGGCCATATCAAGTTGGCAAGGTCATTTTGCCTGGTTGGAATTCGGATAAACTGGACGGATATGAGATTGACCAGCGCAATGACCGCACCCAGGACAAAGACCATTTGATAGCCCCATTTGGCCCAGACAATCCCGCCCACCAGCGCGATGGTGATGGAAAACACATGATCCAACGAGACCGAAAGGGTCAGCGTGGGTGTGACATGATCGGGGTGTACGGCAATTTTCTTCAGATACGTTGAACGCGCCATGTTGACCGACATGAGCAGTTGGTCGGCGATGAAACAAATGGCGGCGATCACCAAGGCGGTGCGTTCCGAAAACAGATCACGGGAAAAACCGTACCCCATGCAGACGAAAATCAGAAGTATGGCCTCAAGGGCCAGAGTGTTTTTTTCGCCGAAAGCATCAATCGCGCGGCCAAGCAACGGCTGAAAGACAATGCCCGCGACTCCAGCCACCGTGAGCAGAGTCGCCAGCATGGTGATTGGCTGGTGAAAAACGGTCACCAAAACCCAGGGCGCAAACGTCAGAAAAATCTGCTTGCGGGTGCCAAAGAGAATCGAGAGCCAGTAATAGAGACGGTATTCCTTGTGGAACCTCAAATGTGCCGCCGGCAGATGCGCCTTTCCGGGCTGCATCAAATAAAGCATCAGCGCTGAAATCAGATAGAACAAGGCCGCAATGAGGAATGCGAAACGGAAATTAAAATGCAGGTATTTGAATCCCAGCAAAGTGAATATCCCGCCCAGAATGATCGCCAGGTTTCGAATCGCGTTCAACTGTCCCAGACGGCGTCCGGTCTTGCCTTCGCTGGCCAGTTCCATCCCGATGCTGGTGTATAGCGGCATGAACAGGTGCTGCCCCAGGCTGAAGACGAACAGCCACGCAAACATCCAATAGAGGCTGACCGAGAACAACGCCATCAGCGCCAGTCCTCCCGCCGCGCAAAGCGTGGCGGCAACAGCCAGTCGTCGGCTGCGCAGGAAATAGAGTGTCGCTGCCGCGAAAACCACCAAAAAGCCGCCCATTTCCCTTGGAAACTCCAAAAACGTGCGATAGAAACTGTTCAGGTTGAAGGTTTCGTTCAGATAGTTGTTGAAGACCGAGTTGAAAATGCTGTCCGCGAAACTCGCGGCGACAATGGTTGCGATGAAACACGCCATGTCCCGGTGGAGCGAATGGAACCGCTGTTGAAGTTGCTTGAAAAAGCTCATATTTCTGGCGCAGCAAAAAACCACGTTCCGCACCATGCGGAACGCAGTCTGAATGTAACTATTCAGGTAGCATAGGCATCCTTGCCCGTGCCCCTCTCTCCGGCGAGCGTCAGCGAGCCGCTAATTTCTCCCTCTGAATAGTTACGTCTGAATTTCCGGACAGGTTTACGTCTTGGCAAGCTGAGTAATCGGTTGGGTCACGGAATTGTTCCCCATCCTCGATTGCAGGCAACTCAGTAAGCCAAAAGCAGCCGAACCACATCCAGCCAAGGCGCAATTTACTCGTTATTGGATTTCAAGTTTTCCGCACCCGTCGAAACGAAATACATGATAATGCAAATCTGGTCAATTGACATTTATCAATTCTCAGCAATTGCCGTGGAAAGGGAATCAATGGTTGATTTGCAGTAAGAATTGTTGCATTGATTGCGCCAGGTTGATGAGACTTCTTTTTGCATCGTTCTTTGCCACCGCCTTGGTGTTGTCTGTATTCGCTGAGCCGGGAGATTCGTTGCGGGCGACCGCTTCCTTTGACGAGCAGTGGCGTTTTCTCAAAGGCGACCCAAAGGCTGCCGACAATCCCACCTTCAACGACTCCTCGTGGCGGCAATTGAATGTTCCGCATGACTGGAGCATCGAAGGCCCGTTCTCGGAGAAAAATTCAACCGGCCCTGGCGGCGCCTATCTCCCCGCCGGAGTTGGCTGGTATCGCAAGCATTTCTCTATCCCTGTTGATTACGCCCAGCGCCGCGTGTTCCTTGATTTCGACGGCATCATGGCCCGTAGCGAGGTGTGGATCAATGGCACCAGCCTCGGGAAACGGCTCAACGGGTATGTCGGCTTTCGGTGCGAATTGACAGGACGGCTCAATTTCGGGGTAGGCAAGACCAATGTAATTGCCGTCCGCGTCGATAACGCCCGGCAGCCAGCGTCGCGCTGGTATGCCGGCTCGGGCATTTACCGGCATGTCCGCTTGGTGGTGACCGACCCGGTCCACATCGCGCAATCGGGGGTTTATATCACGACTCCAACAGTGACCTCGGACCGTGCTGTCGTCCATCTTCAGACTTCCATCATCAATCAGTCCAAAGTTCCGCGAGAGGTTATGCTCCATGTCGATATTTTCGGACCGGCAGGCCAGCTCGTTCAAAGCGCGAAAACCAAACCACAAGTCGTTGTGCCGTCTCGTCCGGTTGATTTGGTTCAGGATATCACAGTCCTCAAGCCACAGCTCTGGGATACCGATCACCCGAACCTCTACCGGCTGATGGTGACGCTACGCTCTGGTTCTGCCGCGCTGGATAATGACGTGGCGACATTCGGTTTCCGCGAGGCGCGCTTTGAACCGCTCACCGGTTTTTTTCTTAACGACCGAACTGTCAAACTCAAAGGGGTATGTCTGCACAGCGATGGCGGCGCGTTCGGCGCTGCGGTGCCATTGCGCGTTTGGGAGCGCCGACTTGAGCAGCTCAAGCTCATCGGCTGCAATGCCATCCGCACAACCCACAATCCGCCCGCGCCCGAGTTCCTTGATCTCTGTGATCGCATGGGATTCCTGGTCATTGACGAATTCTTTGATTGCTGGGCCTTCGGCAAAGTCTGCTACGACTACCACCTGGCCTTCAAAGATTGGGCAAAATCCGATCTGCGCGACTGCGTGTGCAGGGATCGCAATCATCCCAGTGTCATTCTTTACAGCATCGGAAGCGAGGTCCGGGACGTTTGCAACTCCGCGCAGGCCAAGAAGACGCTCATTACCTTGCGTGATGTTTGCCATCAGCACGACCCAACGCGTCCGGTGACCCAGGCGCTCTATCGCCCCGATCTCAGCAAAGATTACAAGAACGGGTTCGCTGACCTGCTGGATGTCATTGGCCAGAATTACCGCGAAAGCGATCTTATGGCCGCGTATGCCGCCAAGCCCACGCGTAAAATGATTCAGACCGAAAGCGGCCCGGACCGCAAAGCGTGGATTGCCATCCGCGACAACCCGGCTTGCGCCGGCCAGTTTCTCTGGACCGGCGTCGATTACCTGGGCGATGCCCAAAAATGGCCGTGGATCGGTGTTGGGTCAGGGCTTCTGGACAGAACCAGCGCGCCCCGACCGCAGGCGTTCGAGCGGCGCGCGTTTTGGAGCGATGTCCCGATGGTCCGCATCGCCCGCCGTATTGGCGGCCCTCTGCCGCAACCCAAGGGAACCAATGCGCCAAAGCTGATTGACTCGGGCCGGTTCGATTCCGCCGACCAACGCCAGGTTCTCTATTCTGACTGGACCCCGCGCGGCCCAAGGACCGGTAAAGAAACGGTTGAGGTTTATGGCAATTGTCAGGAGATCGAACTGTTTCTCAACGGCAAATCGCTCGGCTCCAAGCCCAGGGCTGCGGATGACGAGCCGCGCGTCTGGATGGTGCCGTTTGAACCGGGAGTCATCCGGGCCGTTGGCAAGAACGAGAGCCAGGCTGTCGCCACCCACGAATTGCGCGCCGCCGGCACACCTGCCGCGCTGGAGCTATCGGCCGATGCCGAACATTTGGAATGCAACTGGGACGATGTCTGCCAAGTCCGGGCAATCGTGGTCGATAGCGCGGGAGTCCCCGTTCCCGACGCCACGCCCATCATCACTTTTAAGGTCGGTGGACCCGGAGTTCTCGCAGCCATTGATTCGGCCAGCAACGCCACCCACGAATTATTTCAAGCCTCCGAGCGCCGCGCGTTCAACGGTCAGTGCGTCGCCATGATCAAAGCCTCCTCCTCCCACGGCAAAATCACCATCAGCGCCTCCTCCCCGGGACTTCCAACTGCCATAATTACGATCAACTGACATGTTCAGCCGCTTCACGAAATAGTGCGCAGCTCAGATTTTTTATGGAGCGCGGAATTCCGTCTGCCCGGGCGTTAACTTTGCATCCGAGGCGCACAAGAATGTCTGCGCTCCATCCCTCAGTCTTGTGACGTTGCAAAAATCTGAGATGCGCACCTCCCTTAATATATCACCCGGGACGTCGAGCTGGGTCAACTCCACCTCTCCCTGGCTCGAACTGACCAACTGAGCATCCAAGCCCAAGTGATTGAGCAAATCGTAGAGTACGGAGATGCGCCCTTGGGGATAGCTGTCGATTACTCCATGCTGGTTGGATATTTGGGCGGTTGCAAACTCCAGATCGTGTAGATGAATCTGGATCGACTTGAGGCTTTTCTGAAGGGTCAATAGCATCACAATGGGGAATGTAAGTCGCCGTTGCGTTGCCTTGGCGGATCAATTGCAAAAAGACATCGAACAGCACGGATGGGACGGCCAATGGTATCGCCGCGCCTATTTTGATGACGGTGAACCGCTGGGATCACAGTCGAACGTGGAGCGTCAGATTGATGCGCTGCCGCAAAGCTGGTCGGTGATCAGCGGTGCTGGCGAGCGCTCTCATGCGCGACTGGCGATGGCATCTGTGTACCAGCGGCTGGTCCGGCGCGATGTCGGGCTGATTCAGTTGTTCGATCCACCCTTCGACAAGACCCGGCTGGATCCTGGTTATATCAAAGGCTACATCCCCGGCGTTCGAGAGTTGGA
>CAIUEN010000514.1 GCA_903898185.1 uncultured Verrucomicrobiales bacterium | reverse complement strand
TGACCGGCCTGTATCCATGCTGCCGGTGCTGAACTGCCCAATAATTGAGCATCATATAAAAACCTTTGTCGAATTGGGGTGTAGGCGCTTCATAGTTATGGGAGTTGACAATCCTCTGGCGCTGAAGGGCTTCCTGGGCGACGGTTCCCGCTGGGGTTGCAGCATAGAACTTGTAGTCCTAAAAGAGCCTTGCACAAGCTTACAGACTTTGGAACGCATAGACGCAAAGGCTGATTCGGATCTCGTTATTGCAGTCCCATCGGAAATAGTCCTGGATGTAGACTACGAAGCCCTCATAAGATTTCAAGGGTCTCAGCAAGGTTTTGGAACGAGGGTTTTGTCTGACAGACTACTTGATTTGTCAGGAGAATCGCGCCAGGCAAAGCCCATCTTCCGGACAATCAATCTTGAGGAACCCGTTGATACAGGAGTTTTGGTTATGCGCGGGCAAGGTGGTTCAGCCGGAGGGGGCTTTGCTGATTACTATTGTGAAGGAAACTACCTCGGAGTACGTGATTCTCTCTCACTGTGGGTTGCCAACATGGCGGCACTGGGAGGTCAGTTCTCATGTCTGGCTCGGGGACTTAAAGGCGGCAGGCAAGGAGATGTTTGGGTTGGGCACCACCTGCATGCAGCACCAAATGTGACGTTGGACGGACCTTCCCTCATAGGAAATTATGTCAGGGCCAATTCAGAAGCCGGGATACTGAGCTGGTCGGTTATCGGAGACGGCGTTATCGTGGACAGCAGAGCCCGGGTGAGTGCCAGCGTAATCACCGATCATACTTATATAGGGACAGATACAAACGTCGAACACTCCATAATTGCTGGAAAGAGTATTTATAACATTGGTGTCGGCCAGTGGGTTCAGATCTTGGATCCGTTTCTTGTCTCCGACACCGGTGAAGACTTCATAGTGCCCTGGGTTGAGATCCTGTTTCAGAAAGTAATCGCTCTATGCTTTTTGCTTCTCACCGTCCCGATATGGCTTTCCTTAGGTTTGATACGGATGGCGCGAGGGGAAGGTTTTTTCCAAAGCAGCCGGTTTCTCCTCACCGAAGCATCAAATCCGTCCCGGTTGACAAAGGATTCACATTTAGAGGAATTGCTCGGGTTCGGGAATATGGGTTCCCTCGCGGGCAGGCTGCCAGGTCTGTTGGATGTTATCAGGGGCCGCATTCGCCTGGTCGGAGTGAGGCCTTTGGCGAAAAAAGAACTGCCTCTGTACGAAGAGGAATGGACGCTTTTGCGGGAACAAGCGCCGTGCGGTCTCTTTACTCCAGTTGATGCTGAAGGCTTGAACGACTCCCTGGAGGAAGAAAAGATCGTGGCTGAAAATTACTATTCCGCGACAAGATCGTTCACCAGTGACGTCAGAATTTTTTTTAGGGGTGTCTTGAAGCTGCTGGTCAAGATTTAAGAATAATCCTTATAGGGAAGGCGGGGAATAATGAAAGTCGAGAAAATACAAGGTGTAGCCATTTTGAGCACGGACGAAAGGCTGGATGCCGTCTTCGGGCCAAAGCTGAAGGATGCGGTAAAGGAACTTGCCCGGGAAAGCGGAATCAAGCTGGTGCTGGACATGGAAAAGACCAGCCATATAGACAGTTCCGGTTGCGGAGCGCTTGTGGCATCGCTAAAAGCTCTGTTGAAGAATCATGGGGACATGAAGATTGCTC
>CAIUEN010000513.1 GCA_903898185.1 uncultured Verrucomicrobiales bacterium | reverse complement strand
GCTTCTTGTAATGCCGCCGCAATCAATTCTTGCCGGATGTAAATTCCATTGGAGACCAACGCGTCAAGCACCGGCTTGAGTTTGGGAATCATCCCCTCGCGCTTCGCCTGTCCGAGCAGGGCCACCGTGCCCATGCGCCGCAAGCCGAGGCGGTCGGCCAGTTTCCGCGCCCGCAGATCGTCCAACAACAGGATCGACGAGGACTCCCGCTGCGCCAAGGCAATGGCTTCTGCCTCTCCCTGGCCAACCATGATGAGCAATGGCGCAACCACTTGCCAGTCCGCCTCCAATACCTCAATCCATGTTTGCGCGACCACCTCGGACGCTCCTGGTGCGTCCGTTCGCGCGATGGTAACCTCGGCCCAGACGGCTCGCGGCACCCCAATGCGGCGGGCTAGTTGCGGCAGCAGCCCAAGTTGCTTGATGCGCGCAAGCCCAATGAGCGGGCTGCTATCCGCGATGATGATTTCCTCGGAGGGCACGCAATTCAGCTTGGATTTCCTCATCGTCCAAATTCACCACTGGCACCTTCATCTGGCCCAGTGCATCGCCAAACCGCACCTTGTTCCACCCCGCCAGTTCCGCCGCTTTGCCCAAAGAGAGCTGGCCGACCTCGAAGAGCCGGACTGCGAGTTGAAACTTCAACTCCTGTTCGACCTCGCGGCGTGGCCTGCCGCTCGCCACCAGCAGGTCATCCGGATATTGGACTGTCATTTCAGCCATGAGATTACTATACCCCGCGTTGCCGTCTATCTGCAAGCCTGCAAGCGTCGGTGCTCACTACGTAAAGGCGTCAAACCGGAAGTTGGTCCGCGCAGTCCGGCTGTGCTTTCAGTTAGCCGGGAGTTTGTCGTCTTTGGGCCATGCTGCGCACGATGCACACAACTCCAGTTCCAACCTCCAGTTTGCCCCCTTTTCGGAAATGCTTTTGTCGAACGGAGTTGGACAGGCGTCCTGATGCGAGTCGCCAGATTCACGCGAATCAGGCGGCGACGGGGATTTGACTGGTGATGCCTTCCCGCAGGTTGAGTTTCCGGCTGGCGTGATCAATGTCAATGCCAACGAGATTGCCCTCCGCGTCGTAATCCAAAACCACGCCTTCGGAAACCTCCTGGCTCTCGGTGCTCGGACGCGAGGCGATGTCAATGTAGAGCGAATCCGTTTTTGCCCCAGAACCGGAAACGATCTTCTTCCTGTGGTGCCAAAACCCAAGCCCCCAAGCCCAAAGCCAAAGGGCACGGGCGCAAAGCCGCCCAGGCGATGACTTTTTGATGCTCAAAAAGCTGGAACCCATGATTCCACTAAACTCACAGGAGACAACAGAGACAACAGAGTTGCACCCTGTCACAACCTTTGAACAGGGAAGACGGGAAGACAGGGGGCCGTTGAACCTTGAACCGTTGAACCGTTGAACTTTGATCCGTTGAACTTTGAACGCGCCCGGGCCGCCGCCCGCGCGCCCAGCAGGGAATGAACCGCAGATGGCGCAGATGAACGCAGATGG
>CAIUEN010000512.1 GCA_903898185.1 uncultured Verrucomicrobiales bacterium | reverse complement strand
GCCTCGACCTCAAGCTGCTCAAGATTACCCCGGCATCACCAGGAGCAGGAGAAGCGGCTGTAAAGCACCTGGGAGCGGAATTTGAGGGCTTGGGGAGATCAGGAGGTGATGCGGGATGGGTCGGGTCGTGATGGAAATAAATCGACAATCCGAGGTTGACGCCAGCTCTCTGATTAAGCAAAATCTCGTGAATGGCTAACGACTGGCAACGAGACCAGGAAACATGGGCAGCATTTGATGACCCCTTACCACGCTGCTTGAAAGGCCAGAACCATTGCCAGCCGGGCTTTTGCACAACAATCTCCTTCAAAGCAAAAGGGCCGTGTGGAGAACGCGACGGGTCCGTGCCCCTCGGACTTCCCGGCCACTGAAGACGCGCCTAATGCAGAAGAAAGAAGACGAACTATGAATGCTGAGAACCAAAGCATCGCAAAAGGAACTCAACCAAGAACTGGGGCATCACCCTACCGCTGCCTCCATCCTCCCGATCACCACCGCGACCTTGGACCGGTGCATGAACCTGGGTTCCTGCCTGGCGCTGAAGATGATCTTTTCAGGGCAGCAGCAGTTGATGGCAAAAGCTGATGTGAACCTGCTGGTGGCCTGATTGAGGGCTGGTGGGTGATGAGTTGATGTGGCATGGCCGGCCAGGGTCGGTATTAATTCTGGAGCTACCCTCAACTTCACGATTGATGCCATCTTCTTGACTAAGCAGAATCCGAAAAGACTGGTAACAAAATGCGGCAGCATATCGAGGTGTAAAGATGATACCGAAGACTCAATGTTTGACAGAAATAAGGGCCTTTCGTGCCAGGCAGGCAATTGAAGCGCCAGAGGAGAATATTATTGCCTGCATTCACCTAATGAACGCTCATGGGGCAGATCCTCATCGGGCGTTGGATCAGAGTTCCCGCAGTGGCCATGACCACGGGATTGATGCCTGGTTTTATGATGAAAAGAATCACCAGCTTTATGTTTACCAGAGCAAATTGACTGAGAATAGGCAAGCGGCATTAAAGGGCCTCAACGATCTCGCTGATGCTTCGGAATGGCTACAGAATGTGATTGTTGATGGCACACTCGAACACGTTCCTAACGATAATCAATGCCTATATAACCTCTATATAAAGCTATCACAAGTCAGAGTAGAAATAGAAACAATTGAGTTTTCATTGATTTCCCTATTCGACAAGAACGAACTGGAGGATGCCCCAGAATGCGACGCATTTGCGAACACACTTACTAAATCCAAGCTCAACCAGTTTATCCATCAAGAGCGCAATGGGAAGCTAACCTCACGATTGCTGCAATACAATCTTGATTCCTGCATTCCTCCTGATATAAAGACGTATCCGATCTCCAAGATTGCTAATGCCAGAATCGACCTTAGAAAGACCGCCCACCTAGATCTAGCCTACGTGCCTCTCTTTAGTTTAGTCGATCTATATCGACAGAGAGGCCCCATTCTCTTTGACAAGAATGTGCGTCTTTCCCTCGCTAGAGCGAAGGAGGCCAAGGAGCGTCTTGTTCATCCAATGGAAGACACATTGGAGAAAATCACCTCTGGGCAACTGAGCCCAAACATATTTCCATTTTACCATATCGGAGTCACAATTGCTGCTTCGGCCTCAATTGCAGAAACCGACGACCTGCTAACGTTGGAGGCACCGAGTATCATCAACGGCTGCCAGACAATTACGATTGCGAACGAGTATTTTAAGCGACTTGAAAAGCGAAATGAACCTGACCGAATTGACCGCTTTAAACAAATAAAGGTTGTTGCAAAGGTTGTTGTTGGAACCACGGACGACGAATTGAAAGAGATTACCAATGCCAATAACCGCCAAAACCCAATAGACAATTGGCAGTTGTTCTCCAATGAACCGATTCACATTGATATCGAATACACCTTGAAGGATGTTGGTGTATTTTACGAACGACAGAAGGGTAAGTTTGATATGGTGATGAAGGCAACGAAGGATGCTAAGCACTACACAAATACGAACGGCACCTTTGTCAAGGTTGTCGATTTAGGCCAAGTCATTGCTCTTTGCAAGGGGATGATGCAGTTCGGAGCAAAACCATCGGATGTATTTTTGAATAAGGATAATCACGGCAAAGTCTTTGACAAATCCATACCCAAGTATCCACAGGATATTGTGTTCTGTGTCAATTTGTATAAAGCAATAAAGCGTGGTTTGCATCTCTATTTGGAGCTTCCTGTGCATGCGAATAGTAACGCATCCAAAATCTTTTCCAAACCCCTCGTTCGCGCTTACTTGTCTCGGTTGGCCCTTTTGTATCTTTACCAGGATCCAAATAAGGACGACATTCGTTCCATTTATTCTAAATCATTACTCAAGATTGCGAGTGCCTCCTTGGTTAATGAAATGCTGGGCTTTTATCAAAAGGTTGTTACAAAGACGAAGACTTGGTTTACGAACGAATCTCAACGCCTCACGGTTGATGTTTCGAAGAAGAGCTTCGACACGTTTTTTGAAAAACTCCAAAACGAAGTGGGTGTAGACAATGAGGATGGCGCAACACCCTTTTGCAACAAAGGCATAGACTGGAAGGCTTACGAGCCTGAATCGTAAAGTAGGCTGCGGACGCGTAATTGTCTTGAAGGATTCGATTATTTATGAAAGGAATTGTGCTGCTTTTGGTTTGTGGGTTCGTTGGGGTTGCCCTTGGACAAGATGCCATCACGTTCACCAACAAAGTTGTCACATTCACCAATCTTCAAGCCCACGTTTATCGGGAAGTCCAGCTCGTTCGGGCAGACATGGACGGCATTATATACCGAGAGACGGTCGGTGTCGGTGGTGGTCGTGTCTATTACACGAATCTGAGCGCAGGGGTGTTGGAGTCGCTCGGCATACCAACCAACCGCGTCGCTTCTGCCAAGCCCCGTGCTGAGCCCAAATCAATAGCGCCGAAGACAAACGCCGTTGATCTGGTGCTGGCTGGCTACCGGGATTCAGACCTCGAAGTCGAGAAACACGCTAACTCCCATGAAGAGCTAGACAGTCAATATCTTCATTCTCACGTGCTACGTTTGAAAGCAAAGGAATTCTGCTTTTCTTGGTACGAGTGGTCCAGGGCCAACGAGCGAGAGCGTTCAAGGTGCGTGGGGTCGGGGAATCTCGTTTTCAAATACGGACAGGAAGAGTTCGCGAGGAGGCTGTTCGGAAAGTTTTTGGAATGGGAAGCAGTAGCCGCTACAAATCATGCGCAACCTTTTAAAAAGGTTATATGTTCGTATCCAGACGTTGACCCACTTTTCGACTTTCGTAGCGATCGCACATTCACTTTTCAATGGAACGTGGAGGCTTACAGAGGTCCCGAGAGACCCGTGGGGTTTGCGGTGCTCTATGATACAAGAGCCTTGTCTGGCCACGGAGGAGAGAAGAATGATGTTGTTCATTTCCTCGATCTGCTGAATGACATTCCCGCTCTAAAGGAGGAACTGGCCAAGAAGATTTGCAACCGTGAGACAGAAAAGTCCTTGTTCCGCTGAAGTTGCAGCAGCGTCAGCCAGGATAAACGCCTAGCTAAGGAATTATCTAACACCCGGCGACCGACTGATAGCTAAACGACGACAACAACCTCTGTCGCACCCTCACTCCCTCCTTTTCCGGACCCCCGCGGCCTCCAGTCAAGGAAACCACAAGAGCAGGAGCAAAGAAGGAAGTGAGGGTGCGGGGTTGCTTAATGGCTACGTTCGTGTTTGCAGGTCAGTCGTTCTTTACTTGCGACCAGATCATTCCTCCATTTCGGCTGGCGCTGCACATTGATCAGGATTTTGTAGCCCATGTAATCCTGTATCTTTATAGATTATTGCAAATACATAGAACGCGATCACATTAGTATGACAGACCAACGGGTAGTCTATTCATTGAATGAGTTC
>CAIUEN010000511.1 GCA_903898185.1 uncultured Verrucomicrobiales bacterium | reverse complement strand
GACTTTCCAGTCGGCAAAGCGTCGGTAGCAAGACAACCGCTGGAATTACCAACGCGCCCCGCAGGTTAGAAAACCTGCGGAACGGCAGACAAGAATGTCTGCGCTACGTCCGAAGGTCGTTCTCTGTTCTTGGCGCAAAAAGTAACATTCTTACCCGTTCAAAGTATAACTAAAAAAGCCGCCCCGATTTATCGGGGCGGCTGTGAAAACCAAGCGCAACGCTCAGTTAATTACTTTTTCTTCGCCGTAGCGGGAGCCTTGGCCTTGGCAGCGTTGGCTTCCTCTTCTTCGATGGCAGCCTGAGCGGCCGAGAGGCGAGCCACAGGGACGCGGAATGGCGAGCAACTGACGTAGGTCAGACCGATCTTGTGACAGAACTTCACGCTGTCTGGGTCGCCGCCGTGTTCGCCGCAGATACCCATCTTGATGCCAGGACGGGTCGCATTGCCTTTTTCGGCAGCGATCTTCATCAGTTGGCCGACACCGGTCTGGTCGATCGAAGCGAACGGGTTCTTCTTGAGGATTTCGAGTTCCTGATAGTGGCCGAGGAACGAGCCCGAGTCGTCGCGGCTCATGCCAAGGCATGTCTGGGTCAGATCGTTGGTGCCAAAGCTGAAGAATTCAGCAGTCTGGGCGATTTCGTCGGCAGTGAGAGCGCCGCGAGGCACTTCGATCATTGTTCCGACCATATAGCTCAGCTTGACCTTCTTCTCAGCCTGAACTTCCTTGGCGATGCGATGGACAACTTCGACCTGGAGGTCGAGTTCCTTCTTGAAGCCAACCAGCGGGATCATGACTTCGGGTTTGACCTTGATTCCGGACTTTTGGACATCGGCGGCCGCCTCGAACACGGCGCGGGATTGCATCTCGGAGATTTCGCTATAAACGATGCCCAAACGACAGCCGCGGAAACCGAGCATCGGGTTGAACTCATGGAGTTCTTTCACGCGTTGTTTGATCTTCTCGACAGGCACACCCATCTTGGCAGCAAGGTCCTGCTGGGCCTTGTCTTCGTGCGGCAGGAATTCGTGCAACGGCGGATCGAGGAAACGGATGGTGGCAGGAAAGCCTTTGAGCTCCTTGAACATGCCGGCAAAGTCGCCCCTCTGGAATGGAAGAATCTTGGCCAGGGCCTTCTTGCGATCGTCCTTGGTGTCGGCGAGGATCATTTCGCGCATGGCATCGATGCGGTTGCCTTCGAAGAACATGTGCTCAGTGCGACAGAGACCGACGCCAGAAGCGCCAAACGCAATGGCGTTGGCTGTCTGCTCGGGGGTATCCGCGTTGGTGCGAACTTGCAGCTTGGTCACCTTGGAACACCAATCCATCAGCTTCTTGAACATCTGATAGACAGGGGCGTTCTTCGGGTCGAGCGATTTTTCGACAAGAACCTGTACGATTTCCGAAGCGGCGGTCGGGAGTTGGCCCGCATAGACACTGCCCAGAGTGCCGTTAATCGAAAGCCAATCGCCTTCTTTATAGACCACGCCTTGAACGGTCATGGTCTTGGTGGCGTAATCAATCTGCAACGCGCTCGCGCCGCAGACGCAGACTTTGCCCATCTGACGGGCAACGAGGGCCGCGTGAGAACTGACGCCGCCTTTGGCGGTCAGGATGCCTTCAGCCGCGATCATGCCGCGGAGATCTTCAGGCGTGGTTTCGTTGCGCACGAGCAGGACTTTTTCGCCCTTCTCAGCAGCGATGACAGCTCGGTCGGCATTGAGATAGATCTGGCCGGAAGCAGCGCCAGGACCCGCCGGGAGACCAGAGGCAATGACTTTGGCCGCTTTTTGAGCCTTGACGTCGAAGATCGGAGCCAGGAGTTGATCAAGCTGATCGGACGGATTGCGTTTGATGGCTGTCTTCCAGTCGATGAGTTTCTCATTGACCATGTCGATGGAGAACTTCAGCGCGGCGAAAGCGGTGCGCTTGCCGTTGCGCGTCTGAAGCATGAAGACTTTGCCTTCCTGAATGGTGAACTCAAAATCCTGCACGTCTTTGAAGTGCGATTCGAGGGTTTTGCGGATGCCTTCGAGTTCAGCGAACGCCTTGGGCATCTCGTTCTTGAGTTGGGCAACCGGTTCGGGAGTGCGGATGCCGGCAACGACGTCTTCGCCTTGGGCGTTGATGAGAAATTCACCGTAGAATTCCTTGTTGCCGTTGGCCGGATTGCGTGTGAACGCAACGCCAGAACCCGAGGTTTCGCCGGTGTTGCCATAGACCATCGCTTGGACAGTGACGGCGGTTCCCCATTCGTTGGGGATGCCATATTTGCGGCGATAAACAATCGCGCGGTCGTTCATCCAAGAGCCAAACACAGCGCCAACAGCACCCATCAACTGCTTCCAAGGATCCTGTGGAAATTCACCGTTGGTGCGTTCTTTGATGAGGGCCTTAAAGCGGGTCACCACTTCCTTGAGATCATCAACCGTCAGCTTGGTGTCTTCGATGTCTTCGTGATGGCGTTCGTGTTTGAGCTTATGCAGCACCACTTCAAAGGGTTCATCATCTTCACCGGCGCGCTTCTGCACACCCATGACGACGTCGCCATACATCTGGACGAAGCGGCGGTAACAGTCCCAGGCAAAACGCTCATTCTTGGTGGCTGCGACGAGAGCGAGCACTGTTTGATCGTTCAAACCGAGGTTGAGAATGGTATCCATCATGCCCGGCATTGAGTCGCGGGCGCCAGAACGGACGGAAACCAGCAACGGCATTGCGCTCTTGTCGCCAAACTTGGTGCCGATAATGCGCTCAATGAATTCGACGCCCGACTTAACCTGGGGTTGAAGTTCTTTTGGGTAGGTCTTCTTGTTGTCGTAGTAGTAAGTGCAGACCTCTGTCGTGATGGTAAAGCCGGGAGGCACCGGCAAACCGATGCGGCTCATTTCTGCCAGGTTGGCGCCTTTGCCGCCCAACAGCGGCTTCATTGAGCCGTTGCCATCGGCTTTCTTGTTGCCGAATTGGTAAACGTATTTGTTCTTATTTGGTGTAGCCATATATAGTCAGTGCAATCTCGTCCGTTTGGGACATATTTTCAAAACAAGCCCAAAATCTAAGGAAATGGACAAGGGGAGTCAATGACCAAGATTATGTTCAACGATACTATTGCAGCAATCGCAACCCCGCTTGGCGAAGGCGGCCTGGCTGTGGTTCGCGTCTCCGGTGTTCGGGCCGTGGCGGTCTGCGACGCCTGTTTTCAGCATGTCGGCAAACGTGCTTCCCGCTTGGAACAGGCACAGACCCATACCATTCATTACGGGAGGATTGTTCGTCGTGGCCAGGTGGTGGATGAAGTGATGGTTGCGGTGATGCGCGCGCCACGCACCTTCACCCGCGAGGATGTGGTCGAAATTTCTTCTCACGGCGGCATGCTTCCCGCCAAATTGGTTCTGGACGTCATTCTGGAAAGCGGCGCCCGCTTGGCCGAGCCCGGCGAATTCACCAAACGCGCATTCCTCAACGGACGCATTGATCTTGCCCAGGCCGAGGCGGTCGCCGACCTGATTCATTCCCGTACCGAGCTCGCCTTGGCCGCCGCTAATGAACAACTGGCCGGCAAGCTATCCCTGCGCATCAACCGTTTGCGCGACGATTTGATCAGCATTCTCGCCCATGTTGAGGCGCACATCGATTTTCCGGATGAGGACATCGCGCCCGACGCGCGCGTGTCACTCATCCAACGCCTTGAGGCGGGCGTGGTGTTTATGGACGAACTGCTGCGCACGGCCTCCGAGGGACAAATCCTGCGTCGAGGCATCCGCGCCGCGATCATCGGACGCCCGAATGTTGGCAAATCGAGCCTGCTCAATCAGCTCCTCGGTCACGATCGCGCCATCGTCTCACCCATTCCCGGCACCACGCGCGATACCATTGAGGAAACCGCCAATATCCGGGGGCTGCCCGTCATATTTATTGACACAGCCGGACTGCGTGAATCGGGTGATGCCATCGAGATCGAAGGCATCCGCCGCAGCCGCCGCAGCCTTGAAAATGCCGAAATCATACTGCATGTCCTCGACTCCTCCGAACCGCTCTCTGATGCCGACCGCCATTTTTTGTCGGAGTTCAGTGGAAAAAAACGCATTCTGGTGCGAAACAAAACCGACTTGCCTCAGCGCCTGGAACCTATTGAGAAATGCCGCTCCGTCGATATCTCTTCGCTTACGGGTGAGGGAATCGAGAACTTGAAAGATGCCATCAAACAAAGCGTCTGGTCCGGCGAAATCCGCGCCGACCAAATACAGGCGATGATCAACTCGAGACACCAAGATGCTCTCAACCGCGCCCTCGTTGCTGCCCAACGAACGATCAGTGTTTTGTTGGAGAACTCCAGCATCGAACTCGCCGCGCTGGACCTGCGAATCGCCGTCAGCGCCGTCGGTGAAATCGTTGGCAAAACCACCACGGAAGATTTGCTGGACTCGATTTTTGGCCAGTTTTGCATTGGGAAATGAGTCAAAGTCAAGCTTGATCTGGTGGGCAAGTGATGTGATAATCCCATTATGACGCTAACTGCAGATTCACATGGGCGAATAACCAGCCTTGAGTTGTTTCCTCCCGGAACAAGTTTTGAACCGCAAATGGATACCCACGGACGGATAATCCTAAAGCGACTGATTTCCGAAGAGCCGAAACGGGTTTATGCCAAACTTGTACGGCGGGGTGGATATCTTGTGTTTGAATCACCCTTCGAAGTAACCCCTGAGGCCATTGCCAAAGCTGTCGCTGATGAAAGGGCATCCATGTGAAGTTTTATTGGGATACTTCGGCTGCCATTAATGCAGCTTTGTCGCCGGAAGTCTTTGCGCGATTGTATCGTGATCAACATGTCACGCGTCCTCACATGTTCTTCGAGTTTTTCTCGACGATGACCGGCAGGGGTTTGGAAGTTCAAGATGCCGACGGCAATCCGTCGCGCTTGGTTTTTTCGCAAGCCGATGCGGCACAATGGCTGCGGGAGTTTGCCTCGAAGGTGACTATTGTTGAATTGGAGGTTCCTGAGATTCTTGACGCGATGGCCAAGGCCAGAGAACTGGGAGTTCAGGGAGCGCGCATCTACGATTTTGGGCATGCTGTAGCTGCGATGAAAGCGGGCGCTTCAGTAGTCTTGACTAGGAATGAAAAACACTTTGCCGGGTTAATCGGCAATGCGCAGGCAGTGTGGCCTTGACTGGGTTGCTTGCCCAATAGTCAGAGCATCCTTGCATCGGCACCTGCCTGAATAATTAGAATTTTTCTAAATACATCTTTGACTTGCGCACGGGTTTGCGCCACTTTCGCGAACCTAAAACGGAATTGCGGATAGAGCAGAAGAGAAATAATTGAACAAACAAAGCCCATGGGAAAAGCATTGATTATTGCGGAAAAACCGTCGGTCGCCGCGGATATCGCCAAGGCGCTGGGCGGCTTTAAGCGTGAGAGCGACTATTTTGAAAGTGATCGTTTCGTCTTGTCTTCAGCGGTTGGGCATCTCCTTGAATTGTGCGCGCCTGAGGGAGTCGAGGTCAAACGAGGCAAGTGGACTTTTGCGCATCTGCCTGTCATTCCTTCGCAGTTTGCCTTGCGTCCCATCGAGAAAAGCGAGTCGCGGCTCAAAGTGCTCCTTCGCCTGATCAAACGCAAAGATGTCGATTCGCTTATCAATGCGTGCGACGCCGGTCGGGAGGGAGAACTGATTTTCCGCTATATCGTCCAGCACGCAGAGTCAAAAAAGCCAATTGAGAGGCTTTGGCTGCAGTCAATGACACCCGCCGCCATTCGCGAGGGGTTCGCCACGTTGCGTGACGATCAATCAATGCGCCCTCTGGCGGACGCCGCCGTCTGCCGCTCGGAATCCGACTGGCTGGTCGGCATCAACGGCACCCGCGCCATGACCGCCTTCAACTCCAAGTCCGGCGGATTTCAGTTGACTACCGTCGGTCGCGTGCAAACGCCGACCCTCGCCA
The DNA here is from genome assembly GCA_903898185.1 of uncultured Verrucomicrobiales bacterium. Lineage (GTDB taxonomy): Bacteria > Verrucomicrobiota > Verrucomicrobiia > Limisphaerales > Palsa-1400 > CAIUEN01. The sequence continues at coordinate 2,469 of CAIUEN010000511.1, read as the reverse complement.
TTCTTGTCGAACGCGAGGAGAAGATCAAAAAATTTGTCGCGCGCGATTACTGGGAACTGCACGCAACTTTCGGGGCGCAGGCCGGCGAATACCTGGGCCGCTGGTTCGACGAACGTTTTTCGCGCGAGAAAACCGACGGCGATCTTCGCGCCGAGCGGATGTGGAATGTCAAACAGGCGGAGATGATCCGGCAGAAATGCCTTGGTAAACCGGGCGTCGTCACCGAGGAAAGCAAGCCCAGCGCGCAGCTTTCGCCGTTGCTTTACGATTTGACCAGCTTGCAACGCGAGGCCAACAGCCGTTTCGGTTTCTCGGCCAAAAACACCTTGGGTTTGGCGCAGGCGCTTTACGAGCGGCATAAGGTTCTCACCTATCCGCGAACAGACGCGCGCGCGTTGCCCGAGGACTACCTTGGCACTGTGCGCACAACTCTCGATATGCTCGCGGGCACCGCGTACAAACAATTCGCCAGCAGCATTCTTCAGCAGGGCTGGGTGCGGCCCAACAAGCGCATTTTCAACAACGCCAAGATTTCCGATCACTTTGCGATCATCCCGACATCGCTGGAACCACGCAATCTGTCCGAGCCAGAGCAGAAGCTCTACGACATGGTAACCCGGCGTTTCCTGGCGGTGTTTTATCCCGCCGCCGAGTATCTCCTGACCACCCGCATCACGCGTGTGGCCGAGGAACCGTTCAAGAGCGAGGGCAAGGTCATGGTTCAGGCGGGATGGCTCGCCGTATATGGCCGCGAAGCCCAGACTGAGGATCAGACGCCCAGCCTCATTCCAGTGCAGTCGGGCGAAGTTGTCCAGACCCGAAGCATCGACTTGTTTGCCACCCAGACCAAGCCGCCTGTCCGCTATACGGAAGCCACGCTGCTTTCGGCCATGGAAGGCGCAGGCAAATTAGTCGAAGACGAGGATTTGCGCGAAGCGATGAGTCAAAAAGGGCTCGGCACGCCCGCCACTCGCGCCGCCATCATCGAGGGGTTGCTCTTTGAAAAATACCTCTTTCGCAATGCGCGCGAGCTTCAGCCCACGGCCAAGGCATTCTCGCTGATTACGCTTTTGCGCGGGCTGCAAATTCCCGAGCTGTCGTCGCCCGAACTGACCGGCAACTGGGAGTTCAAGCTCAAGCAAATGGAGCGCGGCCAGCTTCTGCGGCCTGAGTTCATGGCCCAGATTGAACAGATGACCCGTACAATTGTTGACAAAGCTCGAGGCTACGAGAGTGACACCGTGCCCGGCGATTTCACCGAACTGAGCGTTCCTTGCCCCAAGTGTGGCGCTGTGATCAGGGAAAACTACAAGAAGTTTCAGTGCCAAGCCTGTGATTTTGGCCTTTGGAAGATCGTTGCTGGACGTCAGCTTGAAATTGCCGAGGTGGAAGAACTCATTTCCAAGCGCCAGGTTGGTCCGCTTCAAGGATTCCGCAGCAAGATTGGCAAACCGTTCGCCGCAATTCTCAAACTGACGCCTGAGTTCAAGTCTGAGTTCGACTTCGGCCAGGGCAGTGGCGATGACAAGCCAGCCGCCACTGACGCGAGTTTCGAGGGGCAAACGCCCCTGGGAAAATGTCCCAAGTGCGGCGCCCCGGTCTATGAAAACGGGATGAACTACACCTGCGAAAAAGCCGCGCGAAAGGAAGGCTGCGATTTCCGCACCGGAAAAATCATTTTGCAGCGCGCCATTGAGCCTCGGCAGGTTCAGAAACTCTTGACTGTCGGGAAGACTGACTTGCTTGAGAAGTTCATCTCCAAAAAAGGTCGGCCGTTCAAGGCTTACCTAGTGTTCAAGGAAGGCAAAGTCAGTTTTGAATTTGAGCCGCGCGAGAAAAAATCCAAGACCGCCGCAAAAACCGCTGCCCCGACCGAGAAACTCGATTTCACTGGCAAAGAACCGGTTGCCCTTTGTCCTTCATGCGGCGCGGGCGTTTTCGAGACTGACACTGAATACATCTGCGAAAAGAGCCAGGCCGCAAAGAACCCGTGCAAATTCAAGTGTGGCAAGACGATCTTGGGCCTTAGCATTGAGACAGACCAACTGCGCAAGCTCATTTCCGCTGGCCGCACTGACCTGCTTCCGGGTTTTATGTCCAAGCGAGGCACGCACTTCGCCGCGTTCCTGATTCTGGGCGAAAAGCAGAAGGTGGAATTTGAATTTCCACCCCGTGATGAATCCATGTCGTTTTCGTAGCGCGCAAGCAATACAGCAAGCTCGTTTGGGACAACAATAGTTGAAGTTGATTTAACCGGTAGAGCAGAAGCGGAGTTTTCATCCGCAATTCTCATTATGGCAGGCAAGCAAGAATACCCAATGAATATCCAATATCGAACAAGGAATTTCCAATAATGAAGTGAGGAATTCTGACAACAACTTCTGTTTCTCGCGCCCATCCTTATTCTCATGTAACGTCAGACATTCAGTTGTGGATTTCAAATTTCAAATTTGAGATTCAACCCAACAG
>CAIUEN010000510.1 GCA_903898185.1 uncultured Verrucomicrobiales bacterium | reverse complement strand
CGACTGGAAAGTCGGCGCAACGGCAGACAAGAATGTCTGCGCTACGTCCGAAGGTCGTTCCCTGCTCTTGGCACAAAAAACAACATTCTTACCCGTTCAAAGTATAAACAGACTGGTATGCCAAACCCAATCCTTTTTGTGTCTTCGTGTGAGCCTTCCCCTGTTTGGCAGTTATAGTGGCAATTTTCTATGGCAATTTTATTGCGTTTTTCGCTATAGCTGTAACAGTTTTCAATAACGGTTGTGGCAAAAAACCATCAAATTATCACTGAGGGCAGGAATGATGAGGACGACGCTGAAGAGCGCGGCCCAATATCGGGATATTATCGAGAGTTTTTCGAGTCTTCACTTGGGCACTGTGCTCGTTTGTAATCCGCCGCCTGTCACTTCTAAATTTTCTCGATGAAAAAAGTCCTGTTTGTAGATGACGAACCCAACATTCTCAGTGCGCTAACACGATCTCAGCGCAATGAGTCTTATGAGATTTTGAGCGCTTCTTCTTCTGAAGAGGCGCTGGAAATTCTGGCGCGTGAATCTGTGGATGTGGTGATCTCTGACGAACAAATGCCGGGTATGCCAGGGTCGGACTTTCTCCTCATGGTTGCCAAACTCTACCCGGATACGATTCGGATTATGCTGACAGGTGAATGCAATTTGAACTCGGCCATCCGGGCCATTAATGAGGGGGCGATCTATCGATTCTTGAAAAAGCCCTGCCATACCGCAGATCTCACACAGACCATCCATGAAGCTCTTGAACATAGGGAACTCGTTACGAGAACTCGTTGTGATGAGCCAAAAGTTATTGAAAGAGACGTTTGAGTTTTACCATATGAAAAAAATACTGTTCGTCGATGATGAACCCAATGTGTTGTCGGCTTTTCAGCGCCAGTTGCAAAACCAGTTTCTGATTGAAACCGCTCTTGGACCGGAAGCCGGGCTGGCGGCCCTCAAGGACTGGCAGAATTATTCTGTAGTGGTGGCAGATATGCGAATGCCAGGGATGGACGGGGTGGAGTTTCTGTCTCGAATAAAGGATGCAGCCCCCGACGTGGTGCGCATCATGCTTACGGGCAACGCCGATCAGGCAACGGCCATCGAAGCCATCAATCAAGGCAGCATTTTCCGCTTTCTTAACAAGCCTTGTTCGCAAGAGAAACTGACTCAAGCGCTGAAGGCCGCACTCCGGCAACATCAGTTGATTACAGCCGAGCGTGAGATTTTGGAGAACACCCTTTGCGGGAGCATCAAGGTTCTCACCGATATTCTGGCCATTATCGATCCCAAATCATTCTCTCACGCTGAGCGATTGCGCGACAATGCGCGCCAAGTGGCCATAGCAATGAAAATAACGGAAACGTGGACGCTGGAAACGGCGGCTATGCTCGTGAACATTGGCAGGGTCACGATTCCGCCCGAAGTGGCGCTGAAGGTCCGCTCAGGACATCCGCTTTCCAGCATGGAACAGATAATGTATGACCGCATTCCCGAGGTTGGAGCTGGACTGCTGAGCCAGATCCCAAGGATGGAAGAAATCTCATCAATCATTCGCTATCAGAAGAAACAGTTCAATGGTGAAGGCCATCCGGGCGATCAGGTCAAAGGTAATCAAATTCCTTTTGGAGCGCGCCTGCTCAAACTGCTTTGTGATCTGATCGAATTGGAAGACAAAGGCGTTACCCGTGGCGCTGCTTTGGAGAGGGTACGATTTCGAGAGGGCTGGTATGATCCCAAGATTCTGAACGCCGTCATCACTCTTTTCAGTCCTGCGCTGGAATACCCTACGCTGGAAATTAAGTTCGCACAGCTACGGGTTGGTCATGTGTTGCGCTCCGATGTAAGGACCAAGGATGGTACCCTCATTGTCGTGGCTGGAATTCAAATCACGCAGGCACTGCTTGAGCGTCTGAGGAATTTTGACGAGGTTTCTGGAATTAAGGAGCCGATCTCCATCGAAAATTCAGGCACATCCTAGCCAGTCGAAAACCAAGCAGTTTTCAGCCTCAGAATATTCCTGCTATTTGGAGCCGAAGGAGAACATTTCAAGAACTAGTAATGTAACTATTTAATATTGTTATATATTGTTATGCATAAATACGACGCATAAATACACGAGAACATATAATGTTAGTCAGCAACCTCTGGCTTTGCCGGAGATTGCTGACACCCAAAAACTGCAAATGAAACCGCAGAACACGCAGAACACGCAGAACATGCGGAATACGCGAAAGAAGAACCCTTGCGAAGAATGCTTCTTAATCTGCCGAATGGTCTCTTCAAAACCACATTCTGCCCCTTCTTTCCGCGTATTCCGCGTGTTCTGCGTGTTCTGCGGTTAACACCCAGATGTTCAGCGACAATTAGAAACGGCAATGGGGGAGGAAAAGTAATTGTCGTTGTACACCCAACTGCGGTGTCCAAGTTAAAACAGCTCGATTCACTGACTTGCGCCCGACGCCAAGCTGTAATTTTCAAACAAGCCTTTTACTTCTATTTGATTTGATACGACATGAATACAGAATTAGTGTTGCTTAAGCTCTCTCTACCATCGGTTGATTTACGTCGCCTTTCGGCTTTAACCACTTCTTCAAAATCGAAACCAGAGCCGGCACTTCGATTGGCTTGGTAAGGTGATCGTCCATGCCCGCCTGCAAGCATTGTTCCCGGTCGTTTTGCATGGCATGGGCCGTCAAGGCAATAATAGGCACATGGCGGTTGAGCGCGCGGGATTGCGCATCGCGGATGGCTCTGGTGGCTTCAAGGCCATCCATGTGCGGCATCTGCATGTCCATCAGCACCAGGTCGTAAGGCAGAGTTTCGAGGGCTTTGACAGCCTCAGCGCCATTGGAGGCCACATCGGCGGTAACCCCCATTTTCTTGAGAACCCCCACCACCACTTGCTGGTTGGTGACATTGTCTTCAGCCACCAGGATTCGGGCATCAATTGAATTCTTCCCAATAACGGAATTCACCGTTGGGTTCACCCGGGGTGGAACGTTTTTTTCGCCACTGACGATAGCCGTCAAGACTTCCAATAATTCCTGTCTGCGAACTGGCTTGGGCAGAGTGGCGTCAAAGTCAGTTTTTTCCAACGGCTTATCGCCGCCAATTTGGCCCAGGGATGAGCACATCATCAACCGGGTGGCGGCGAGCTTGGGATCGGTTTTGATGGCCCGCCCCAAGGATTCTCCATCCATGCCGGGCATCTGGCTGTCAATGATGGCAATCTCGAAAGGATCCCGCAAGCCTTGCGCCTGAGCCAGCGCATGCAGGGCGGAGGGGCCGTCGGTGGCCATAGAGGGGCGCATTCCCCAGGACTTCAGCAAAATTAGGAGAATTTCCCGATTGATGGCATGGTCATCGACAATCAAAACGCGCGCGCCGCGCAGGTTGGCTGAAGATGATGCTTTGTCAGGTTTGAGTTGTTTGACCAAGAGCGCCGTAAACCAGAATTCAGACCCCTTGCCATCCTCGCTCTGAACTCCGATCTCACCGCCCATCAACTCTGTCAGTTGCTTGGAAATCGCCAACCCCAGCCCCGTGCCGCCGTAGGTGCGCGTCGTTGAGGAATCGACTTGCGAAAACTTTCCAAACAGCCGTCCGATCTTGTCTGCGGGAATGCCAATCCCGGTGTCCTGCACAGCAAACCGCAGTCGAACCTCGCCGGGCATTTCCGAGATTATACTCACGCGGATGACGACCTCGCCTTGGGCCGTAAACTTGATGGCGTTTCCAGTCAAGTTGATGAGAATCTGCCGCAAACGCCCTGGATCGCCCTGAAGCGCAGATGGGACATCCGGTGCCACCACGCATCCCAATACCAGTCCTTTGTCGTAAGCCCGCACCGCCATCATACCGGCCACATCGTCGAGCAGGTTGTGCAGGCTGAAACTCATGGTCTCCAGCTCAAGTTTCCCAGCCTCAATTTTTGAAAAATCCAGAATGTCATTGATCAGGGCAAGCAGAGTTTCTCCGCTGGCGTGAGCAATCTTGGCGTAGCGGCGTTGTTCCTCGGTCAGATCTGTGTCCAGCAGTAGTCCCACCATGCCAATTACCCCGTTGATAGGAGCGCGGATTTCATGGCTCATGTTGGCCAGGAACCCGCTTTTGGCTGCATTGGCCGCCTCAGCGGCTTCCTTGGCCTGACGGAGAGTTTTCTCCAACTGTTTGCGCTCGGATAAATCCACAAAGCATGACAGCATTTTCGACCGGCCATGCCATTGGATGTGTTTTACCATTCGCAAAACGGGCATCCGGCTGCCGTCGGTCTTTAGAATATCCTGTTCCGAGGAGGCTAAATCGCATCGGGAACAAGTTCCAGCCACCCGATTGGGACATTCGAAGAGCAAGTCGCACTGTTGTCCTGTCAGTCTATCCGCAGTGCTGCCAAAGAGGGCGGAGCCATGATCATTCACCCGCTCAATGACCCGCGTCTCTGGATCTGCAATGACCACTCCGGCGGGAAGATAGTCCAGAATGGCGCGTTGCATGGCTTCGCTCTCCCTCAAAGCCTCCTGCGCCCGTTTGCGCTCAGTGATGTCGATAATATAACCAGCCACCAGAGTTTTCCCGCCCCGCACAATCGGGTACTTGATCGTATGGTAGTTGCGCCCATTGAACTCTTCTTCCACACTCATAACCTTGCCACTGACAAGGACGGTACGGTCGTCAGTGGCAATCTGCGCGGCTAATGCAGGCGGATACAACTCGGTCATGGTCTTACCCTGTATGT
>CAIUEN010000509.1 GCA_903898185.1 uncultured Verrucomicrobiales bacterium | reverse complement strand
GGCGACCCTGCGTCGACTGGCTCTCAATTTGCTAAAACAGGAGAAAAGCAAAAAACGCGGGATCAGGGGCAAGCAACTTGATGCAAGCTGGAATCATGCCTATTTGCTCCGTTTATTGGGAATTTAAATGCGTCTGCCCTGAAGCCCTTGGCTCAATTGGGTGACTTTATCGGTAAGGGTGATACATTGGTCGCTCAACTCTTGGAAGCGTTTGAAGTTATCGACCTGTTGCTGTACCTCTTGGGCTTTGTCGGCCGCAATGTAGTGATTGAACTTTTGGCCTTTGTGGGAGCCTTGCAAATTGAAATAGGGGCCTTGTGTTACGGTCTTATCCCCCTGTTTCTTTGAAAAAACCTGTTTAGTGAGAGTGCCCCGTCGCATGCGGTCAATGGATTTGAGTTCTTCAATGATGGCCTCACGCTGGGCGCAGAGTTGATCGATATTGTCTGTCATAGACATAACTCATATCTTGGCGGATATAATATTCAATAAAAAAATACGCCGAGAAAAAGCGTTGGGTGTGTGACCGGAAAGTGACCGGACTTTCGATTTTATGCAGACGAAACCTCATGCCGGAGGCATGAAAGCCTGTAGCCGGTGGTTGAGCGAAGCGATACCACCGGAAGCGGATGCCCCGCACGAGGGCATCCCGAAGGGATGCCAGCGCCAGCGCCATCAATTCAAATACCGCTCGTCGAACTCGACGCCGGATTTTCGGAGAAAGGCCACCAACATGATAATGCAGGCTGGCATATGTGGAAGGCATGGAATGTATTCTATCCAACTTGATAGGATAGACCACAATAAATACGCCATCAGAAGTCGTATTTCTGCTTTAGGTTACTTTCCGGTCACACCCCACAGCACCTAAGCGCATGCATGAGGAGAGGAAATTTGAAAAGGCTGCAACCTACTGTCAAAAAACCTACTGCCAGCTCAGGACGTTGTCTTTATTCGCGCCCTTCTTGAGATCTTTTACGGTCGAATCGATCTGGCCGTCAGGACCGAAAGACCAGATCATCACACTGCCGCTGTTGGTAATGCTATTCGTAACGGGCTGACTGTAAAACGCGTCAACACATCGGTCGTCATAATTGAGGTCCAAGGTGATGATGTAAGGATTGCCCCAAGGATCGCGATAAACATGGTCGATTAGGCTGATCCCAGCCAAATTGGTGCTATTGACGAATTTGGCATTAAAGTATGGGGTTTTTCGTGGATTCAGGCTCGTAAATTGATTGGTTGTTCCATCGGGGAATGTATCTGCTCCAAGCAGGATCTCCATGATTTCGGCATTGCAGTTCTTCCAATTCCCAGCAAGCTTGGTGAAGACACTTGTTCCGTTTGGAGTTAGTACACTTGAACCGTCATTGCGGTAGACTCCAAACGTGTAATCCGGATTCGCTGCGTTTATCGCGTTCATCGCGTCCTGCGAGGCTGGCAGCCGACTATAGTCATTCTGGTACTGGTGGATCGCGGTCATCAAGTTAGCCATTTCGGCCTTTGCCATTTTGACCTGCGCAGACCGCTTGGCGCCAGCCAAAGCAGGCAAAATCATGGCTGCCAAAATGCTAATGATCGCGATCACGACCAAAAGTTCAATCAGGGTAAACGCCTGACTGGCGCGTTGATTAACGCTCGTTTGCTTCATGATAAAAAGTGAGTTGCGACGCGCGTCTCATTTACTGGAGACTCCTTATAACCATACAGGGTCACCTATATTCTGTAAACGGGTTATGTCCAGAATCAACGGAGAATGTTGTCACTGACCGCTGTTGTTGAGGATATGTTGATGAATATAATACCTTACCTTCTGATCTGCGAAAATCTGCGCAATCTGCGGACAACACTCCGTGAAATCTCCTATGGAACTTGATGCCATCGACAAACTTACCGAGAAAGCCTTCGCGGGCTGCAATCGGAGAATAATCCGCAGATGACACAGATTTACACAGATTAAAGAAGAATCATGCTTTGAACGGGTAAGAATGTTACTTTTAGCACTGAAAACAAGGAACAATCTTATCCGTTTACGATGCCTTTCGGCAACGAGCCTGTAATTCCTGTAATTCCTGCTTTCCCTCTGGTTCACCTTGCAGCTTACTGTAGAACTTACCCATCAAAGTGCAATTCTTGCCACGTCTGGAATCGGAAACTCCTTATCCTCGACAAGCGTATTCAGCAGAACGGTAATCCATTCGCGGGATGCCTTCACGCCTGCAATCTTGATAAAAGTCGTGCCATCTCTGGTCTGCAACGTGTAACAACCCACAGTCAGGATGATTGAGGTTTGTTCCCCTTTGAGATCAAGCTCGGCGCGGATGGTCCGTTTTGTTGAATCGATCTCAAAATTCGCCACTGTTCCAAAGCGCTTTAATTCTGAATTGATCCAATACTTCAAGCCCACCGCGAGGGCCTTGTCTTTGACTTTAGAAACCATCCCCATGATTCAATTGAGTTCGGATGATGTGAGTGTTGTCGATCTTCGCTTTCGAGGTGGTTTGATATCGACCTCGTTCTCATCAGGCATCAGCTCCATCAACCGGACGACATCCTCCCTCAATAGTGAGTGTTTCGTCATTTGATCCAAAAATTGAGCGCATCGTTCCACTGTAATCCAATCGTTGACCAGTCCGTGCTTGAGCGCTCTTGCCAGGCGCGCTTTTTGCTCCTGCGTGGCCGGTTGGTGTTTGTCGGTGTTTTCGAGCGATCTCAATTGTTGTCGGTCATATTCCAGTGTGTGTTTCTTCTTGGCCTTTATTTCACCCGCACTGCTCAGTCCCCGCGCAATGGCAAAAGCAGCAGCCGCGCCCACCGCTCCAAGCCCTACGATCCAGCCCACAGGGGTGGCAGACACGATTGTGAGCCCCACCCAGGATCCCATGGTTGTCAGGCAAGGAATGCTGGTCACCCCCAGAAAGCCTGCCACCGGAACTGCGCTCGCCGCCAATGCCACGCCCCCGGCAACAACGGCGCTGCTCTCGCCGACTATTTCCCCCCAACTGTGGGGATTGTTTTCCAATTTCTCGATTACTTTGATAAGCTCAGCTTTGGTTGTCATGATGGAATAATGCGGTGAGTTCTTGGTTGTCATATTTTTCCTGAATCAAGCCATTTCAGAGCGTTGGACATCCGAAACCACGTCCATGATAATCTGGATAAAGAGATGGAAAAATGAGCGCGCGATATCTATTAGGTTCCCAATCGTTCCAGAAAACCTCTTCGCGGGCCCACCTGGCTGGGTGCCGATCGTGCTGTCACACTCGTTGCCCAGGAGTGCGCCGAAGGTCGTCATCACGACTTTGGCCAACGGTGCCAACAATGCCCCAATGAGCGGAATTGAGCCTGCCAGCGCTCCGATCGCAGCTCCCAACAAGACCCCTATGCTGAGGCCGGGATGCGCTTCCACGAACTCCACGATTCTCAGAACCACCAACTTGCCAATGTGGAGTATCCGTCGGCCAATTCGACAGGTCTGATCCCACAGATTACCAAAGCGGAATACGAACTCCTCAGGCACCCCCCAACTGATCAGCTTGGTGAAAATCTCCTCCCGTGGCGTGTTTATTGCCACAGCTTCATCAAGCCTTAGCTCGAATAGGGCGCGTTGTTTTGCGGTTTGTCTTGCAGAACGTTTCTTATTTTTCATGCATCCATATATCGCACCTATCCCTGCTCCCGTCATTTCTCTGGACGTCCGGGAATGTCCGCCCCTCTGCCTGCCGAAAAGTCACCAACGCCTTGTTGAACCAAAGCCGAAAAACTTCCAGAAAATAGAACGCAGCAATAGTTTGTCAAGCACGCTCCAAACACACACTGGTTTCTTCATTTATACTTTCTTCTTTTCCATGAATGTCACCAATGCCTTTCGGCGGGGTGTTCTTCTGAACTTCAACCACACCCGAGGAGTCTGCCGCGTTATTACAGTCACCAATGCCTTTCGGCGGGGTGTTC
>CAIUEN010000508.1 GCA_903898185.1 uncultured Verrucomicrobiales bacterium | reverse complement strand
GTAGTGAGCATATTACTCACTACGTTGGTAAACATACACGTACATTTTTGAACAACAAAACACGTAATCTACCTATGAAATGTAGCAAGAATTTATTCTCAGATAAATGTAGTGAGTATTTTTGACCTGGAATTCAAGCTATGCTGCCGGATCCACTTTTGCGGTACAGGTCACCTCGGGCATACCCGGCGCTCAGCAGATGACCATCGATTTCGCCAACAACAACCTCAACGGCAAATCGAAATGGCGGGCGGATGATTTTCGTGACTACGACACCAGCCGCACCCGCGTCTGTGTGACCGTCGGCATGATGACGACAGGATACGATTGCGAAGATGTTCTCAACGTGGCGCTGGCGCGGCCAATCTTTTCGCCCACTGATTTCATTCAGATCAAAGGTCGTGGCACCCCCGGCTCTTTACCTTCAAACACGGCGACGGGGCAAGCCAAAGAACTGCCAAAAAGGATGCCTTTGCCCTTTTTGACTACTTCGCCAACTGTGAGTATTTTGAAAAGGATTTTGACTACGACAAAAAGTTGTCCCTGCCCAAAGGCCCGACCGCTGAAGGCAATGAAGAAGAAGGCGACGGAGGTAGATGTGGTAGGCGGACGGACGATTTTACCAACACTTCGCCAGGACCCAATGGCCAGTGTCTTGCGCGATGAAATTGGCCTATTCGGGATGAGAATTGACCGGGAAATGTATCGCGAGCGTTTCGCTCAGCAAGCCAGCGAAGCCGTGTCAGCCGATGGTGCCTTGCGGGAGGCGTATGACGCCGAGAACTGGCCTGCGGTCGAGGAACGTGTCCGGAAATTGCTCTTCGAGAAAGCCCAGGAATTTTGGAATCTACCCAAGCTCCAGGAAATTTACAAAACCGACCGTCTTCCCACCCTCCGTGAAATTCTGGCTCGCGTATTTGGTTTGATCCCCGGAATTCCGACGCGCGGCCAGCTTGCCGACGAAGCCTTTGAAAAATACGTTGCTACGCAACCGTCTAATGCGGTCCACAGCCGAGAATTAAAGGTCGTATTCGTTGCGTTCCTGCTGGACGAAGCCTGCCGACACCTTCTGCAGGAAGGCAAGTTTGCCGAACTCCGCGCTTGCGACGCCAGCCTATACAATTCACTCTCCCAGCTCAGCCCACAGGAGCGCGAGGCCCTGATTGGATACCTTCAATCGCAAGTTCCGCTGAAGGAATTCGAACAAGCCATTTGACACTCCCTCAATCATCGGGAGTCATCCATTAAAGGTTCGTGTCAATACAGAAAATGATTCCATTGCCAAAACGTTTTTCTTTTGACACGCCGCACGCTTGCTCTCGCCAGGAGGTCGTTGCATTGCGCCGACAACTTCTTCGGTTCGGTTCCAACCTCCGCCGCCCTTGCCCCGTTGCCCCGCCCTTCGTTACGTTTTGTCCTGTCATCCATCTGGATTTAGACCGGTCACAATCCGTGAGAACTGTTTGCTGGCCGCCCCTTCCCCGCTCTCGCAGGGCCAGAAAATCATTCAGGAAAGGTGTCACTCAGCAAACAGTCCTCACGGATTGTGGCGGGTCTAATTATATGGAAATAGACAAAAAACGCGTCTAATTTTATAAATATCGACATTTAGGACTCTTTTAGTCGCCAAATTATAAAAAAATAGTATGGCCATAATTTTTGCCAGCATCGCCAGAAATCCGGAAGTTTTTCGCGCCGTAAAGGCGGGGAGGATGCGGAAGCTTGCCTCCAAGCTTTACACGGACGACCTGACTTCCCCAGCAGATGAAATTGTGCGTCGGCATCGGCTTGAAATCGCCGCTCATTTTTATCCGGGGGCTTTAATCAGTCATAGATCGGCATTGGAAGGCAACATTTCGCCTGGGGGAAAACTGCATTTGACCTTACCGAATGCTGTAGCTCCGGTGCGTAAACTTCCAGGATTGGAGATTCGTATTTGGCGTGGCCCCGCACCTCAAGTCGGCGATGCTCGAACACCTTTGGTTGATGGTAGAGAATTGTTCACATCCAGCCAGGCTCGGGCGGTGCTTGAGAATTTGCAAATTGCTCGGGCGCACGGCAACGACGAGGCAAAAACACTTTCTGCCGCCGAGTTGGAACGATGGTTAGATCGTTACCTCCGCATTTTCGGAGTTGGCTGGCTTGATACGCTTCGCCAGCAGGCAGAAGGATTATCCGCTGCTTTTGGCTGGAACCGCGAACATCAGGAGCTCAATGAGTTGGTGACTGCGATCAAAGGCGAAACCTCAAGCTACCGGTTCACCACCGACTTCATGCGTTCTCGCGCCCAAGGCAAGCCTTATGATCCCGAACGCATGACGCTTTTCGGAACTCTCCATGCCCGTCTGGCTGCCGAGCGTTTCTTGGAATTACCAAGGCCTCAGCCGAATGAATTGGAAAATCGAGCCTTCTGGGAAGCTTATTTTTCCAATTTCATCGAAGGCACCAAATTCACTGTTGAGGAAGCCCGGGTCATTGTTTATGACCGGGAGGCAGCCAAAGCTTTGGAGAATAAACGTCCCGACGACGCTCATGACATCCTCGAAACCTATCGACTGATCGTTGATCCCAAAATCAGCAGCGAAGTTCCCAAGGACAAAACCCATCTGCTTGAATTACTCAGGCGAAGACATGCCCGAATGATGGCCAGCCGTTCAGCCATTGATCCCGGCGTTTTCAAAAACACCCCCAACCAATTCGGTTCCCGCATGTTCGTCGCTCCGGACTTGGTAGCCGAAACTCTGGCGCATGGTTGGCCAGCCAGTTGCGACCTGTTTTCACCCACCGCTCGCGCCCTTTACGTCCTTTTTCTGATCGCTGAAGTGCATCCCTTCAATGACGGCAACGGTCGTATATCCCGTTTGGGCATGAATGCGGAACTGGAGGCTGTTGGGCAGGCGCGACTGATCATTCCAACATCGCTTCGCAACGACTATCTGACGGTGCTCGAAGCCTTGACCATGAACGGCAATCCCGATCCATTTATTTCGTTCACCCATAAGCTCATTGATGTTAATAGCCGTATGCCGTTCGGATCCTTTGAGCAATCTCTCGAATACTTCAGAAAGGCTGGGGCTTTGGACGAGCAATCTCACGGGGCCGGGCTCTTGAATACAATACTGGCGGCCAAATACTGAAACGAATTTCCATTAGGAACCTACACTGATCTGTAACGAATTCAAGCCAATCAAGAGAGGCTGGTGTTTGGGAGACAGCGCCTTTAGACAGGAGTTGCTTGAACAAATGGAGGTTGGTACGTCTGGACGTCACTTTGGACAGGAGGTAGTGGAGGCACTGGAAGCAAGAGCGGAACGAATGACTCGCGAAGGCATGGAGAAGATGGGGCTTTGCGAAGAGGATTTGGCGAAAACGCCAAAAGGGGACAAGCGCAACGTCATGCTGGCCGCAGAGTTGCGAGCGATATGACCACCAGGAAATAACCTTTGACGATGCCGTTGTATTGGCGGGGCCCAACAACAGCGGCAAGTCCACTTTGCTGCAGGCGTTGGCCACCTGGGCTTTCGCGCTGGAGCGCTGGCGGTTGGGAAAAGGCAAGTCCGGAGCCGCCGTTCGTACGGCCAAGCGATAACAAGAAAGGATTTCACGGCACTGCCTTTGCGGGAATTCGACATGTTATGGAACAAGTGTTTAACCGGTTTGAGCAAAGCGGAGTTGGCACCCGGGCAACGGCTTGGGGAACCTCGCCTCATTCACATTACGGTTGAGGGCTCTTCCGGGCTCACACGCGAAAGGCCGTGGTGTTTGACCATGGAACTGCGGTATCAAAGCACGGAACAGATTTACGTCAAACCTGTGCTCGCCGATGGTGAAACCAGAATACAATGAAGCGATGCCGTTTATCGTTTGCGAGTACCTTGCTGGCGTGCCAAGAAGCAAGGGGAAAGATGGCTTGGAGCGCTACGATATTGCTTCAGGAGGAAGCGGATTTCATCAGGCATTGTTGCTTTTGTCCTTCTTTTATGCGCGGCCTGCGTCCGTACTCCTCTTGGACGAGCCAGATGCGCATCTGCATGTCATCCTTCAAAAGCAGACCTACGACAAACTTCGCAGCGTGGCATCCAAACGGCAGTGCCAGTTGATAGTGGCCACGCACTCGGAAGTAATCTTGGACTCGACTGCGCCCACTCGTGTCATTTCCTTCCTTGGAACTCCTCATCGTTTGGTGCATGAACAAGAGCGCTACCAAGTTGGAGCAGCGATGGGCAGACTTTCAACGCTGGACTTGCTGTTGTCCGAGCAAGGGCGAGCCGATGACAAGTCAAGATGCCAAGAAGGCAATTGGTTACCTCGAGAAACAGTTACCCCCCGCTGTCTTCAGCAATCCACTATCAGATGAAACGGAGGCAGTGGTCGAAATCCCGGCATCCAAGAAACTCCTGCCACAAATGTTTGACAGAACAGAGCGAAAGCTGGAGAAAAATGATTACTACCTGATTGCAGAACAAATGACGGAAAGCGAGATTCACAGGGATATCATATCCGTTTTGGACGCAATCGCCGATCTCCTGCCCCAGAAAGACGCGAAGTAATAAGCTATGGCGATTACCACTTCATCATTGGATATTCCTTGTTCGCTATTGGATATTCAATCCCATTCATGCGCAGGCGCGGAGGTGGAAATACCCATTGCATATTGGAGATTCTTTCTTGCCTGCCATAATGAGAATTGCTGGTTTACTATTGCCCATTTCGGGTTATCGTTGAATATCGTTTCCAAGGGTTGTATGGAGAGTCCTTTGGATGTTTATCACAATTATGGAACAAAAAGAAGTCAGCCAGCTTCTTCCTGGAATTCCTGCTGCGGAGGCGTCGGCACCCGACGCGTTGCGTACTATTGCCCAGCGTTATCTCGATTTCTTGCTAAGTGGACAACGGCGCATGGCCAGCCAGGTGATTTTGGGTGCTGTGTGCCAGGGTGTCCCGGTAATCGATATATACATGTTGGTGTTGCAACCCGTATTGTATGAGGTTGGACAGCTATGGCAGACCAACAAAATCGGCGTAGCTCAGGAGCATTTTTGCACTGCTGTGACGCAGTCGGTCATGTCGCAGCTTTATCCTCATATTCTCTCATCCAACAAAGGGCCAGGCCGAATGGTGGCGACTTGTGTGGAAGGGGAGTTGCACGAGATCGGTTTGCGCATGGTCGCGGACATTTTCGAGCTCAACGGTTGGCAAACGTACTACTTGGGCGCGAGCACACCGGCTGAGAGCATTGTGAAGACCATCATTGATCGAAAACCGCAGGTGCTGGCAATATCCGCCACGCTCACGCAGCACGTCCCCTTGGTTGAGTCCCAAATAAGGCTCATCCGCAAGGAATGCAGTTCAATTTATGTGATGGTAGGAGGCTATCCATTTAACACATCGCCGGACTTATGGCGAACATTGGGCGCTGACGCATACGCGCCCGACGCCAGGCAGGCTGTTGAGATTGCCAACCAGCAGTTGGATTCCCTCATGAAGGATCTGTCTCGATTCGATGCCGAGTTGGATGATGTGACTGCGTTGGGTGACCACGCCTCTGTGTCGCTCCCTATTGCCACAGAATTGGTGCGGCATGACCAGTTTCCACACGATAAGAACGATTGGTATTTCGATGAATTGACCCGGCTCAACAACGATCAAGCGGTGCTTCAGCGCGAGTTGGCGCGGAAGAATGCGCAATTGGAGCGGTTGAACCGTGAAAAAAACCAGTTCTTGGGGATGGCAGCGCATGATTTGCGAAGTCCTCTTGGATTGATTCGCAGCTTCGCCGATTTGTTGGACGATGAATTGCGTCCAGTAATGAGTCATGAGCAGCGCAGTTACCTCAATAAGATCAAGGAGAGCAGTAATTTTCTGTTGGGCATGATTAGCGATCTTCTGGATATATCGGTCATTGAGTCGGGGCGCTTGGAGTTGGAACTGGCGCCAATTGATTATGCGTCGATTATTGAGAATATTGTTCATCTGAATCAGGTGCTCGCCCGCAGGAAGAATATCGAAATCAGCATGGTGATTCCCGGAGCGCTTCCGAGAGTTGTAGCCGACAAAAACCGGGTTGAGCAGGCTCTCAACAATCTGATCGGCAACGCGATCAAGTTTTCTTACCCTGAAACTCGTGTCGAGGTTTCTCTGAAATACGAAAATGAAAGCGTGATTGTGTCGGTGAAGGATCAAGGGCAGGGCATTCCAGAAAGCGAATTGAACCGGCTGTTCAAGCCGTTCCACCGCACCAGCGTGCGAAGCACGGATGGTGAAAAGAATACAGGGCTGGGCTTGGCCATTGTGCAGAAGATAATTGCCAGTCATGGTGGCAAAGTGTGGGTGAACAGCGTGGTTGGACAAGGTTCCACTTTTTCGTTTTCAATTCCCGCGCATTGCGAGACGCTTGAAAAGGTGCCCTAACGTAGGGCAGACCTCTGGTCTGCCGGTTGAAGGAGCCTCTGGCTCCGTGTTCAGAGGAAGAAATTAGCGTCTCGCTGACGCTCGCCGGAGAGAGGGGCACAGGCAAGGATGCCTATGCTACCTGATAGTTACCGCTCCTGTTAAGAAGGTATAAGAATGAGTTTTGTTGCTGAATTTGACGCGCTGCCGATGAGCGCATTACTGAATCGGACACGTAACGGGGCATTAACAGAGGCTCGCGCCAGTTTGGGTAGAACGGATTTGTCGCTGATGGATTTTGCCAGCCTGCTTGCCCCGGAGGCTGGCGAGCTGCTGGAACCGATCTGCCAGAAGTCGCGGGCTCTGACCCTGAGGCGGTTCGGTAAAGTCATCCGGTTGTTTGCGCCGATTTATCTGTCAAACGAATGCGTCAATAATTGCAAGTACTGCGGTTTTTCCCGCGATAACCAAATCCTGCGGGTTACCTTGAGCGTGGATGAAATGATGCGCGAGGCTCATGCTCTCAAAGCGCAGGGATTTCGCAATATTCTGCTGGTGGCGGGGGAACATCCCAAATTTGTTTCCAACCAATACCTCGCCGATTGCGTGTGCGCTCTACATGCGGAGTTTCCGAGCATCTCGCTGGAAGTCGGCCCGTTGAGCGCCGAGGATTACCGGCCAATTGTCGCTCAGGGCGCCGACGGCTTGGTGATCTACCAGGAATCGTATGATCGCGCGGTTTATGCCGAGATGCACACGGCCGGACCAAAGCGGGATTTCGAGTGGCGCATCGAGACAGCCGAACGCGCCTACGAGGCCGGTTTCCGACGACTGGGCATCAGCGCGCTTTATGGCTTGGGCGACTGGCGATTCGAAGCCCTAGCGACGGCCGCGCACGCTGATTATCTCTTGCGCAACTGCTGGAAATCGCAGATTACCATTTCGATGCCGCGCCTGCGGCCTTGTGCGGGTGAGTTTGAGCCGCGTAGCGTCATGAGCGACCGCGAGTTCGCGCAGTTGGTGGCGGCGTTTCGGTTGTTTCTTCCCGATGTCGGCCTGGTGCTTTCCACGCGGGAGTCGGCGTCTTTGCGCGACGGTCTCATTCCCTTGGGCATCACCATGATCAGCGCGGGAAGCCACACCGAACCGGGCGGCTACACCGGCGCGGGCCGCGAGAAACTGCATCACACCCAACACGGAAGGGTCGTTGAATTGACCCAAGGATCAAGCGAGTGGGCTTCGCGCGAAGATGGCACGGCGCAGGCCGCAGGTCAGTTTCAAATCGCCGACGAACGTTCGTCGGCAGAGGTCGCCGACTTGTTGCGGCGCATGGGCTACGAGCCAGTATGGAAGGATTGGGATGCGGCTTTGACCGCTTAGAATTAATGAAACTATTCACGTAGCGTAGGCATCCTTGCCTGCGCCCATCTCTCCGCCGAGCGTCAGCGAGGCGCTAATTTCTCCCTCTGACCTGAATAGTTACGAATTAATGTTCAGGTCAGAGCAAGAAACTACGAATCAACCGCTCCCCAGCACCAAATCAATCGTCGCTATTAAATCGCCGATGGCAAACGGTTTCCACAGAACGATTCAACGAATTACTATTCCCCGATTCAACGAAAATGGTGCGCGCGGCGGGAGTTGAACCCACAACCTGCGGCTTCGGAGGCCGATACTCTATCCAATTGAGCTACGCGCGCAACCCGTTCATTAAGTCAAAGCCTATGCCGACTCAAATCATTCAGAACATGCTACGCGCTTCTCAAGCGCGGCGGCAAGCAAATACAGAGATCGCTCAGCCTGCTGTTTTTGACGCGCTTCCCCACTTCATTATTGGACATTCCTTGTTCGATATTGGATATTCATTCGCACTCACGCGGTTGCGGGTGTGTTCTCTTCAATGCAATGTCGTTTATCGATTTATGAATGATCCTCGTTTTACAAAGCTGGCGGACCTGTTGATTGGCTATTCGGTGACTCTGAAAAAGGGCGAACGTATTTTGTTGGACATGATTGATGTGCCCGATGAATTCACCATCGAGCTGATGCGGGCCGTTCGCCGTGTGGGCGGTTTGCCGCTGGTCGAGACGCGGCATGCGCGAATCGGACGGGAATTGGTCAGGGCTACAGACAGCGAGCACGCCACGCTGATTCGCGACATTGAGCTCTTCCGGATGAAGAAGACTCAAGCCTACATCGCCGTGCGCGGCAGCAACAACGCCAGCGAGTCCTCGGACATTCCGAGCGAGACAAACGTGCTCTACTCCAAGATCATTCGCCCAGTCTTGAACCATCGGGTGAATAAGACCAAGTGGTGCGTGCTGCGCTGGCCCACACCAAGCATGGCCCAGGCGGCGGGCATGAGCACCGAAGCCTTCGAGAACTTCTATTTCGACGTCTGCACGATGGATTACCTGAAAATGGCCAAAGCGATGATTCCGTTGCAAAAACGGATTGCCAAGGCGGACAAAGTGCGGATCACCGGGCCGGGCACCGACCTGCATTTCAGCGTCAAAGGCATCGGCGCTCTGCTGGCCGAGGGAAAGCGGAACATCCCCGATGGCGAAGTATTTACCTGCCCGGTCAAGAATTCCGTCCAAGGCTTCATTCAATACAATACGCCGACCATTTACGCAGGGTCGAAATTCGAGAACATCCGGCTCGAATTCAAAGACGGCAGGATCATCAAAGCCGCCGCCAACAACACCAAGCGCCTGAACGAAATCCTCGATACCGATCCCGGCGCGCGTTACATCGGCGAGTTTGCCTTCGGGTTCAACCCCTACATTCAGAACCCGATGTGCGACATTCTGTTTGACGAAAAGATTGCCGGCTCCATCCACTTCACCCCGGGCCAAGCCTACGAAGCCGCCGACAACGGCAACCGCTCGGCCGTTCACTGGGACATGGTGCTGATCCAGCGTCCCGATTGGGGTGGCGGCGAAATCTGGTTCGGCGATGATCTGATTCGTAAAGACGGACTGTTCGTCCCCAAGGACTTGCTGCCGCTCAATCCGGAGAACTTGAAGTAGTGGCAACCACCGTCTCAGGTCGGCAGCGCCCTGAATTGCTCGCGCCAGCGGGTGATTGGGAATGTGTCAAGGCCGCCGTCGAAAACGGCGCGGACGCGGTTTATTTCGGGCTCGACCGTTTCAATGCCCGGATGCGAGCGGATAATTTCACGGAAGCCGATCTGCCCGAACTGCTTGGATTTCTGCATAAACGCGGTGTCAAAGGCTATGTTACGTTCAACACACTGGTTTTTACCGATGAACTCCCCGAGGCCGAACGTTATTTGCGCGGATTGATTGCCGCCGGCGTGGATGCCGTGCTGGCGCAGGATGTTGGAATTTGCAGGCTTATCCGAAAGCTTTCGCCTGATTTGCCCATCCATGCTTCGACTCAGATGACCGTTTCCAGTTCCGCCGGCATTGAGTTTGCGCGCGAGCTCGGCTGCTGCCGGGTGGTGTTGGCACGGGAATGTTCGATCAAGGACATCGGGCAGATGCCGCAAACCGACTGCCGGATTGAGACATTCGTTCACGGCGCGCTCTGCGTGGCGTACTCCGGCCAATGCTTGACAAGTGAATCCCTTGGCGGGCGCTCGGCCAATCGCGGCGAATGCGCCCAAGCCTGTCGCATGCCTTACGATTTGATTTGCGACGGCAAACCAGTGCCGTTGGGTGACCGTAAATACCTGCTCAGCCCGCAGGATCTGGCGGGAATCGAAGCGCTGCCGGACCTCATCCGCGCTGGGGTGACGTCGCTCAAGATCGAGGGTCGGCTCAAATCGCCGGAATACGTGGCAAACATCACGCGGGTTTATCGACAGGCGTTGGACCGGCTCATGGCAGCAGAGGCACGGGATGAACAGTCATTGGCCAGCGCGGTCGCGGCGGAGTCGCGATACGATATGGAAATGGCCTTTTCGCGAGGGCTTTACACCGGTTGGCTGCGCGGCATCAATGCGCAGGAATTGGTGCATGCGCGTTTCGGCAAGAAACGCGGCGTTTACCTGGGCGAAGTTCAACGCATTGATCGCGAACTTATCTGCATGACCTTGGAAGCTCCGTTGAAGCCGGGCGATGGCGTTGTCTTTGATGCCGGTCATCCAGAGGCGGAGGAGGAGGGCGGACGCGTATATACGGTCAGAATGCAGTCTTCGAAGCCGAACGCCAGGGATGCGCTAAAGATGCATAGCATGGCTCACGGAGCCAGAGGCTCCGAGAACCGGCAGACCGGAGGTCTGCCCCACGAAGGTGTGAGTTTGGAGCGCCCGTGGCAGAATGCTGAGGCGGAGATTGGCTTTGGCCGGGGAGATCTTGATTTCAGCAACATTCATCCCGGCGACAAGGTCTGGAAAACCAGCGACCCCGAGCTGGACAAGCGGTTGCGGCGGACTTTTTCGGGTGAAGCGCCGCAGTTTCAGCGTCCCATTGATATGGAAGTTGCCGGACGCGCGGGACTGCCGCTGTCAATTGTCGCGCAAGATTCTGACGGTCATGAGGCCCGAGCGGAATCGGAGATGCCCCTGGCGGTGGCGCAAACGCAGCCATTGACCGCACAACGTTTGCGCGACCAGTTGGGCAGGCTTGGCGGAACTCCGTTCAGGCTGGGAGAGCTGACCGTGCTCTTGGATGGGTCTGTAATGCTGCCGATGAGCGAACTCAATCGGCTCAGGCGGGAACTGGTTGACCGTTTGACAGATCTCCGGGCGCAGGGAAACAAATACACGCTTACAGATCTCAAATCTGAAATCTCAGATCTCAAATCTGAAATTCCGCCCCCTTGTGGGGCAGACCTCCGGTCTGCCGGTTCCCGGAGCCTCTGGCTCCGTGGACACCCCTCGACCATAGAGCAGCCCCAGCCAGCCATCTCACCAGAGCTGATCGTCCTAGTGCGAAGCATGGAGCAACTGGACGCAGCCATCGATCTTGGCGTCAGCACAGTTTACTGCGAATTGGAGGATCCCAAAAATTACCGCGAAGCGGTGTCTCGATTTCGCGCGACTGCCCCCTCGTGGGGCAGACCTCCGGTCTGCCGGTTCCCGGAGCCTCCGGCTCCGTGGACGCCAAGCGACTCTGGCGCACCCCAGGGTCAGCCTCAGCACTCTGAAGTCGCCCTGCATGAAACACGGAGCCAGAGGCTCCTGGAACCGGCAGACCAGAGG
>CAIUEN010000507.1 GCA_903898185.1 uncultured Verrucomicrobiales bacterium | reverse complement strand
TGTAACCCTTTCTGGCGAAAACAATTTAAAGTCTTACGCTCTTCTTCTGATAATTGGATAGCAATACGACGCATAGCTACCCCCTAATATATACCACGTCTTTAAATGTTCAATGTACTAGTGGTGGAGGATGATTCCAGCGTTCGGAGTCTGACCGCGTCATTTCTGCGGTATCATGGATATACGGTGATCGAGGCTGGCAATGGCATCGAGGCCGAGCAGCTTTGGGAACAGTTCCGGGACATAGACCTGCTTTATACGGATATGGTAATGCCGGAAGGGGTGACTGGTTTGGAGCTGGCGAGAAAGTTGCGCATGAAAAAATCCGGATTACCGGTCGTCATTTCCTCCGGCTATAGCCAGGAATCACTGAATAATGCAGTGAAAGTCGGTGCCAACATCACCTATTTGCCCAAACCGTGTCGTCCGATTGTAATGGCAAAGACCATTCGCAATCTCCTGGATCATTGCAGTTCACCGATTTGTTGAGCCCTGTCCAGGGTGGTCTGAACTGCTTGAATCCACTCGGACGGGAAGCGAGAAGCATCCATCATCCATGCCTTGATATTCACGACGGCATCTGCGATCCCGCCCTTTTCGTCGGCCACGGCGGCTGCGATCAAAGCCCCGGTATTGGCCATTCGTTCACTCCATTCCGGCCCCACTGCCCGATCAAAATCAGTAGCAAGCGCCTCAAGCTGCTCATCGCTGATGCGCATGCGACGGGACTCGCGCAACTCGGCGGCAGCGGCCAGAAGTTTCTCGTAATCAGGTCGTTTCTCGGGAATGGCACATGCTAGTTCAGCGAACAAGATTTCCAACTGCTCCTGCAATAGAAGGGTCGGCATTCCCCGACTGGAGAGAATGCGGCTCAACCAGCGGACCTGCAGGGAAATGCCCACGGGATCGAATTGATGGAACGTGGCCAGCCAAGCGCTGTCGCTCCGCGTAAACCGACGTCCCCGCTCACCATAACGAGCCTCAATGTAGGGAAACCGCTGCCAGCATAAATCAGCAGCGTGGAGTGACGCCTTGACTTCGCGCGTGTCAGCGGGCACGGGATGCCGACCGGCCTCGGGGTTGATGGATGTGACGTGATAGGTCATCGAATCCGGTTTAACCGGGTAGAGCGCTTGAAAAATTGCCTGTGTTTGCGTAAAAAAACCGCCAGCCGCCTGAACGATCTGTTCCCGCTCCTCCAGACTCAATTGAATGGCATTCATGCGCTGTTGATACTGTTTCCAGCGAACATGAATCTCGGTGCCATAACTGCCCAGATAAGAGAGGCCATCCGTTCCCGTCAGCAGAAAAGCGCGAGCGAATTGCGGACGCAACACCGCCGCTCCCAAGGTCGATCCTTCCAAAACATACAAATAGCCCAACAAGGTTACCGGTTCCTGAATGGATCTCAAGCGAATGCGCTCGGCGATCTTGATCGCAGCATCGACCGCATCCTTGACGTCCGCCACGATCCTCGGCTCAAAGAACCCAAGATCGTATTGGAGCAGAGGCAGCTTCCGCATGTCATCCTTCCAAACAGACGCCACTCGGTCATCGCTTGAGCTTTCGAGCGCCTGTTCGAGAATTCCATGAACAATGGACAATGAGCGCAGGTGTCCCACGTAGGATTCCAGTGGCAATTGACACGCCATCAGCGCCTGAAAGAAAGGCAACGCTTGCAGGCGCGCATGCGGCAAGAAGGTAGCCGCTTTGAGTTCCTCCATCAGAGTCAGTTGCTGTCCATATAGTCCAAGTTTCATGGTGTTTTGATTTCCTGTTTTGGGGTGTTTGGATTCAGTGGATTCAGAGGCAGACTAGGCCGTAGAAAAACGACCAGTTTTCCACTTCAAGAAATGCCCACTTTTTGGAACCAATAACCGTCCTGAATTTGAGAGGTAATTACGATGCACAGACCGGCGTTCCCACGCGGAAATGCTTTCCCCAACAATAGTTCA
>CAIUEN010000506.1 GCA_903898185.1 uncultured Verrucomicrobiales bacterium | reverse complement strand
TTTCAAATTTGAGATTTCACCAAAACTCACATTCCAAGCGTTAACATTCGACTAAAGTCGGGTTTTATTGAAAAAGACAATTATCAGCATGAACTATTTTTCCTCAATTCAACGTTTTTCCCATTCCTTACTCAAAATGAGAATTGCTGCCAAGGACTTGTAAAACCCCCCAGGTTCAGACATAAAACAGATTAGTCGAACTTTTTCCGATGTGCATATAAATCCGTATTACAAGTTTGTTTCTGATATTCAGGAACGGTTCGTTTCCGGGAAGACACTTCCGCTGGGAAACCACGAACCCCGATCTGAGAGATCGTCGTCCGAGACGAATGTCCAAGCGCCGGTGGCTTTGATTTTTGCGCCGCATCCCGATGACGAATGCGTGATCGGAGCATTGCCTTTGAGACTGCTGCGCGAAGCGGAGATGCGGGTGATCAATATTGCGATAACCTTGGGCAGCAACCCAGCCCGCCAGCAGGAACGGTGGAAGGAACTCTCGGCCGCGTGCAACTGGATTGGTTTCGGGCTGGAGAAAACCGCGCCCAACGGTCTCGAACAGATCAACCCCAAGACACGAGCCGGGAACCCGGCGCACTGGAAAACGGCGGTTCGGGTGATCGCCGGAGCGCTAGAGCGTCATCAACCGCGCGTCATCTTTTTTCCACATGAGCACGACGCCAATTCCACACATATTGGCGCGCATCTGTTGGTCAATGACGCCTTGAAATCTATGTCGGAGTATTTCGGTTGTTTTGTCATCGAGACCGAATTCTGGGCGCCGATGTCCTCGCCAAACTTGATGATTGAATCCAGCGCGCAGGATGTGGCCGAGTTGGTTTCGGCGCTGTCGTTCCATGTCGGCGAGGTTCAGCGAAACCCATTCCATTTGCGGCTGCCGGCATGGATGATTGACAACGTCCGACGCGGGGCTGAATTGGCCGGTGCCCAGGGACGCGCCGCGCCGGATTTCGTGTTTGCCACGCTATACAGGCTAAGCCAATGGAAAAATGGCGGGCTGAAACCGCTGTTTACGGGTGGCAGGCAGGTTGCCGCAAGCGATTCAATCGCATCGATTTTCGTGTGTTGATTTTTTGGTTGACTTGATTTCAGAATCCTGCACAGTCTCCAACTCAGGCATAACAGGCATAAATTTAGCGCGGTTGATTCGTTGATTCGATTCTTGCGCTATTGGTGGTGGCGTTTGCCTTGTTGGCAGAGGTCAGCCATTGTTTGTCATGCTATTAAACAAAAAAACAACGTAGCTATTCAGGTCAGAGGGAGAAATTAGCGTCTCGCTGAAGCTCGCCGGAAAGAGGGGCACAGGCAAGGATGCCTATGCTATCTGAATGGTTACAAAACAACATTAGTCATTGTATGATAAGAAAAACTGCACCTCTAATCATCGCGGCTTTCATTGCATTCGCTACGGCAGGCCACTGCACCACGGCTGACGATTTAGTCATTCAAGGGCGGGACTATTTGAAGGCATCCCCAAGAAACATCAACGCCGCCAACTTGAAATTTTCAAATGCGGTCGCCCAAGAGCCAAATAATCCCAATGCCAACGTGTTTCGAGCGATAACCCGGGTGCTGGTCTTGCCCAACCAGTCCGCCGGCAGCAATTTTCTGAATAAAATCGGTATTTCAAAACAGGGCAGGGACCTCTTCAATTGGACCGCCAAAATTGCCACAACCAGCGATGGCAGCGTCAAGGTGCCATCCATGAAAGCGAGTGAAGCAACGGATCTGCTGCGCAACAATATTCTGCCTGACTGGCTTGGGGCGGAAACCAACCTTGCCAAAATCACCGACACCAATTTCACACTCACCCTGACCGCTGAAGAAACAGGATCAAGCGCTGTCACGCTGGATTACGGGGACATCCAACTGTTCCGAGCCGGCCTGAAGGTGGGCGCTCTCTTCATTTACACCACACATGCATGGAACCTCGATGCGCAGATTGCGGACATCATCAAAGTGGCAAACGATAGTGGGTTGAAGGGGATCGCCGACAATTACCCGAAACTTTTGACCTATGCAACCACTGCTGATCTCGCCACGGCCAAGGCCGCATTTCAGTCCGCCGTCAGCCTTTACCTGACCGGTTCTCAATTCATCCGCAACCGGACGGCGGTTGATAACCAGCTTTTCAATTGGGATGCGAGCATGAGTTCATCCGAGGAGAAGTTTCGCCTCACTCTCATTGATCTCACCAATTCGCTGGCGGGACCTGTCACCCTTTCCCAAAACCAGAACTGCAGCGTCAATGCAGCCCAATTCTTCAATGCTACCAACACGATCCGCTCATTCTTGCCATCCTTTGGCCGAAAAGAATTTATCCTCGGCAGCCTGCCTGATCCCACGTTTGGCGGAATCGTTTCGGGCTTGACGCGAAGTGAAGTGGAAAAAACCGTCGCCTCAAAATTATCGCCGCTTTTGCGGGCCCCCAGGGGTGACATTGTCAAGCGTTTTGTCATTCACTGAGAGCGTGTCATATTCATGGGACCGGAGCATTACCCCCACATTGATCCAAACATCTGACCAATCTTGGTACATCGCCTCGCCCCATGGTGGGCCTTCAGGCGATTACTATTCAGGTTCCGGCGCAATCTATAAGGTCTCTTCCTCGGGAGCTTTCTCGACAGTGACCACTTTTACCAATGACGCCGATGGAAACTTTCCCAATGGAAGGTATCCAAATACTCTGGTGGACGGCAAAGATGGTTACCTATACGGCACCACCGCTTCCGGGGGTGACAACGGCTCCAGCACTTTCTTCAAAATCGCCCCGGTCAAAAAGAAATTGACTGTGCTTGCCTCCTTTTCTGGATCCCCCAGCAGTTTGATCAAAGGGAATGATGGGAACTTCTACGGATTCGAAGGCAACTCATTCTTTCAAGCCACCACAAATGGAGAGATTTACGAAGGAATAGGGTCTATAGATGTCTCAGGATACTCAGGATATCAAACCTACAGTCCCCTGATCCTCGGCAAAGATGGAAATTTTTACGGGACATTCGCCAATCCCAATTCGTCAGACAATACAGGCCAAGCATTCGGCATTTCTCCGGACGGCACCTTTTTTTTAAATTCGACAATCGACGGAACCCCATGCGGCCCTCTGGCGCAAGACAGTAACGGAGACTTTTACGGGATTAGCGGATGGCAATACTGGGATGACATGAGTTATACGATGTTATACTCCGGGTTTATGCTCTACAAACTAACAACCAACGGGGAGGTGACTTACTATTCCCTGACCGGTGATTTAGTCACTGGCGGTCGCTTCCAAGCGCAAGCGCCAGTTGGAATCACGCTGGATGGGAAAGGGAACATTCTTGGTGTGACGACCGAAGGCGGTGGGAGCGGCAAAGGTGTCATCTTTAAGGCGTCCATTTCCGAATCTGAATCCGCTATTGCTGTGCCGCTGGTGTGGTTTGAAAAAATCAAAACAGCCCCAACTGGCACCTATCCAAGCACACCGCTGGTTAAAGGTGTGGATGGCAGTTTCTACGGACTTGCGAGCGATGACGGCGCTTACGGCAACGGCAGCCTCTACAAGCTGTCGCTAACCGGAGTGCCGACGATCTCACAGCAGCCAACGGGTTTCACCGACGCCAAAGGGTCTGATTATAACTATCTCTACGTGTCGGCCGTTGGCGATTCACCTCTGCAATATCAGTGGCTCAAGAATAACGTTCGCGTCTTGGGAGAAACCAATCAGAGCCTTTATTTTACAAATCTGGTTGCCGAAAATGTCGGCAAGTATCAGGTGATTGTCCAAAATGCGAATGGAAAAGTCACCAGCGATGTTGCTGTGGTAACCGTTTTGCTTCCACCTGCCATCAGCCAGTTGGTCACCAATCAACTCGCGCGTATTGGAGGTTCCGCAATGTTGAGCGTCACGGCCACCGGCGTGGGAGCGTTCTCATACCAGTGGTTGCATAATGGGAAATACATTGATCCTTATGGCATAATCACGACCATTGCGGGCAATGATCAATCAGACTATCTGGGAGACGGTCAGCAAGCCACCAACGCCAGTTTAAGCTACCCTTATGGCGTTGCGGTCGATGCATCGAACAATCTTTACATCGCCGATTCCTACAATAGTTGCGTCCGCAAGGTGGACAGTTCGGGAATCATTACCACTGTAGCCGGTATCGGGAAATCTTGGAACTATTCAGGTGACGGTCAGCAGGCCACCAACGCCACACTGGGAGATCCACGGGGCGTCGCGGTCGATGCATCGGGCAATCTTTACATCGCCGATTCTGGAAATAGTTGTGTCCGCAAGGTGGACCGTTTGGGAATCATCACGACCATTGCGGGCAATGGTCAATCAGACTATCTGGGAGACGGTCAGCAGGCCACCAACGCCAGTTTAAACTACCCTTATGGCGTTGCGGTCGATGCATCGGGCAATCTTTACATTGCCGATTCCGGAAATAATTGTGTCCGCAAGGTGGATAGTTCGGGAATCATCACGACCATTGCGGGCAATGGTCAATCAGACTATCTGGGAGACGGTCAGCAGGCCACCAACGCCAGTTTAAACAACCCTTGGGGCGTTGCGGTCGATGCATCGGGCAATCTTTACATCGCCGATTCTGGAAATAGTTGTGTCCGCAAGGTGGATAGTTCAGGAATCATCACTACAGTAGTTGGCATCGGGCAATCTTGGGACTATTCTGGAGACGGTCAGCAGGCCACCAACGCCACGTTGAGATTTCCACTGGCCATTACGTTCGATACATCGGGCAATCTTTACATCGCCGATTCCGCCAATAGTTGTGTCCGCAAGGTGGATAGTTTTGGAATCATCACGACCGTTGCGGGCAATGGTCAACCAGACTATCTGGGAGACGGTCAGCAAGCTGCCAACGCCAGTTTAAACAACCCTTATGGCGTCGCGGTCGATGCACCAGGCAATCTTTACATCGCCGATTCCGACAATAATCGTGTTCGCAAAGTCAACTTAGACCAGAATGTTTCTGTTCAAAATGGCATGCTCAACCTTGGGTCTGTCAGCATTGCCGACCTTGGCAGTTACCAGGTTGTCGTTACCAGTTCATACGGCTCGACCACCAGCAGCATCATCACCCTGGCCATGGCGCAGCCTCCTGTGATTCAAACCCAGCCAGTGAGTCAAACAACTCTCGCGGTGAGCAACACTGTCACCTTCTCGGTGAGCGCCTCCGGCACGCCTCCAATGGCGTACCAATGGCGAAAGGACGGACACGATCTGAGCAACAACGGCCATATTTCCGGTGTCAAGAGTAACTCGCTCACCATCAAATCGCTCGCCACGAATGATTCCGGTATTTATACCTTGCGCATCACCAACTCTGTGGATTCGGTTGTCAGTTCCAATGCCAACCTGACAGTCTTTGTTCCGGACACTCAACGGCCGACGCTAACCGTGACCTCTCCCAAATCCGGCATCCGCATCACCAACGAGACACCCCCCGTGTTGACCGTAACGGGCAAGGCAATGGACAATGTGGCCGTTTCCAATGTGATTGGGAAACTCATCGTTCACGGCTTGACCAACGCAATCACTGTGACTCCTAACCCAAACTGGAGCAATTGGACTGCAACGGTCACACTGACTCCCGGCACCAACCAAATGGCGTTTTACGCTGTGGATACCACCAACAACGTCTCCAAGGTGACCAACGTCAGCGTGATCTATATGCAAGCCGCCCGGTTGGCGCTCCTATTCACCAACGGCACGGTCAAGTCCTACACCAATAATCAACTGCTGCTGGTTGGCTCCAACTATATCCTCACGGCCACACCTGCCAGAGGATATGTCTTCTCGAACTGGAGCGGGTCTGTGACCGCCACCACAAATGTTCTGACATTCCAGATGCAAACCGACACCCATCTCGTTGCCACCTTTATCCCGAATCCATTCCCGGCTGTGGCAGGGCATTACGAAGGTTTGTTCACCAACGCCATCTCCATCACGTTGACCAATTCCGGCGCGTTCAAAGCTGACATCACCACCAACGGCGCCTACACAGCAAGACTGATCCAAGGTTCCAAGACCTATACCTATTCAGGCCCGCTTTCAGTAGGAAAAACCGCATCCATCCCGGTCTCGACCAAGCAGCCTTCGCTCTCATTGCAATGGGATGCAACGGAGGTCGGCAAGTTAACCGGAACTGTGGCATCCAATACATGGAGTTCCGATTTGGCAGCGTATCGCACTCCCTTCTCAGCGTCCGCGCCGACGCCCTTGGCCGGCAAGTACACACTCTCCATCGCCGGA
This sequence comes from uncultured Verrucomicrobiales bacterium, assembly GCA_903898185.1. Classification (GTDB taxonomy): domain Bacteria; phylum Verrucomicrobiota; class Verrucomicrobiia; order Limisphaerales; family Palsa-1400; genus CAIUEN01. The sequence continues at coordinate 946 of CAIUEN010000506.1, read as the reverse complement.
GGCGAACCACCTCAGCCCGCCGGATACAGCACTCTGTCCATCACCGTTAGCAACAACGGTGGCATATTGGTCGGTGGCCACGCCGCCGATGGCGGAACTGTTTCGGAAGGCACGGCCCTTTCGGAGCATGGCTACTGGCCGCTGTATTCAACAGTGAGCAACGGAGTTCTGTTTGGCTGGCAAACTCTTCTGTCGGGTTCCACCAACTTGACTGGCTGGGCTTATTGGCTCAAGCCCACCAATAGCGCGCTTCACCTGCCAGGCATCGCCTATAATACCACGAATCTGGTTGGCAGCACCTACACCAACAAAAAGGCGATCCTCAACTTGACTAATGGAGGACTCCTGGTGTTCTCGGGTGGAGGTTTGGTGGATAATCTGACAAACAGATTTTCGCTGACCAACAACAACATCGCCACCAATATCACAAAGGACAACGGTCTCAAGCTGAGCTTCAACACAAATCTTGGCCTTTTCAGCGGGAGCATCACAAACCCGACGACCAAAAAGCAGGCTTCGTTCTCCGGCGCCGTTTTGCAGCAGCAGAATGAGGGCGCTGGAGCATTTCAAAGCACAAACCAGAGCGGTGCGGTTCGGCTGATCCAAGCTCCATAGCAAAAGGTCAAATCCATTGAGCATATTCCAAGGACAGGCTGAAGCCTGTCCTTGGAATTTTACTGGGAACTATTCAGGTCAGAGGAAAAAAATATTCTTTGAACGGGTAAGAATGTTACTTTTTGGACCAAGAACAAGGAACGATATTTCCCGTTTATAGTATAACAAGTTCGGAATCGACTGCGCCCAATAACTTGAATTCCAGGTCAAAAATACTCACTACATTTATCTGAGAATAAATTCTTGCTACATTTCATAGGTAGATTACGTGTTTTGTTGTTCAAAAATGTACGTGTATGTTTACCAACGTAGTGAGTAATATGCTCACTAC
>CAIUEN010000505.1 GCA_903898185.1 uncultured Verrucomicrobiales bacterium | reverse complement strand
TTGAGCGCGCTATATTTGTAAGTGCTAGAACACAGCGGATTATCCCAAAGCCTCTGTTTTACGGGGTGAAATCAGAGAGGATCGACCCGAATTCTCAGTATTACTTAGTTGAACTCTTTCCCGTGGAAATCCAGGCTAGGGTGTTGAATTGAGCAAAAACAGGCTTAAGGAGCTTGTTCCTTGATTGGTATCGTGATTTGAGGAACAAATTCTGAATGAATCGACCAAGGCAAATCCCCATCAATTCAACACCCTAGGATTACCCTACTCGGCTCATTTGATGCAACGGGGGCCGCTTCAATTCAGTCAACGCGGTACCGAACAAATAAGCTGATCACAACATTGCAAATGGACTTTGATTCGCAGCAGGTGACCGGCACTGTCAGCGATGGGAAGTTTACGTCTATCCTCCAAGGGGATAGAGCAGTGTTCTCCACGCGCAACAAAGCCACCGCTTACGCCGGCCAGTACACGATGGTAATAACAGGAGCGGAAGACTCCACCGTCGGGCCTTATGGAGTCAGCTATGGAACAATTAAGGTGGACTCGTTGGGCAACATCAGGTTGAACGGATCCCTTGCGGATGGGACTGTCGTCATGCAATCCAGTATGGTTTCCAAGGATGGTTCTTGGCCCATCTACGTATCACTTTACGGTGGCAAGGGTTCCCTGTGGGCTTGGGGATTTTTTACCAACCACTCAGTCTTCGCCGCTACCGGATTAAGTTGGATCAACGCCACCAACACGAGTGCCTTGGCCCTGTATCGACGCGGATTTACAAACCAGAGTGCCACCCTTTTTGCTTCTCCTCTTGTGTCGAGCCAGCGGCCATTGTTCGGAGCGACAACTGCTCTCGTGATGTTATCCGGAGGTAACCTGCCCTTTGCCATCACGAACCCGGTCGTCATCAAGGCAAACAACACATTCACAAGCGCAACTGGTTACACCAATAAACTTTTGGGCACCATAAAGGCAGACGGTACCCTGAGTGGCACCTTTTCTAATCCGGCTAAACCCAAACAGCTAATTTCCTTTAGCGGAGTGATCCTGCAAAACCAAACCAATGCCGGTGGGTGGTTCTGCGGCACGAACCAAAGTGGAGCCATACTATTTGAGGTGGAATAGCGGATTCTGACATCCTTCAAACCAAACCGGCGAATCCCGTTTCTGTCAAAAGATGGGGCACTCATTAGGGCTACTCGTCAACAGATAAAACGAACGGGAGTCAAACTAGAGTCTTGACACGTAGTCGGAACTGGAATGGCTGTTTTTCATGCCGCGCAAACCGAGAGTTAAGTATTCCGGAGCCATTTATCATCTGATGAGCCGGGCAAACGGGAAAAGGGAACATTTTGAGACAGTTGTGGATCGTCACGATTTTTCAAAAACCTTGGCGGAGGCGTGTGAGAAAACCGGCTTTGAAATCCACGCCTACTGCCTGATGCGCAACCCCTTTCATTTAGTGGTCGAGACGCCCAATGGGAATCTGGTGGCGGGGATGCGCTGGTTATTCAGCGCTTACACGCTGCGATTTAATCCGCGCCACAAACGCTTTGGCTAAAAGGCGTCGTTGAATCGCTGAATCGAAGAAAAATGTGTCGATCTAAACGATTTAACCTAAATTCGGCAGTTGGCTCCCTCAAAAACCGCCCTTCGACTTATGTTGCAAGCCTTTGCCTAAGAAACGGTTCTCACCGAAAAGGTGAACCGCAGAGCAGTTGGAAATCAGCTCAGATGAGGCAGTTGCAAAACAAAGGAGGTTCCAACTGCCGAATTTAGGTTTAACGAATTATCGATTCAACAATTCAACGAACTGGAAATCTTATGAGATATGCGGTAGTTTCCAATAAATGAGTACGCTGACGATCAATTTGGATGATGAGGCAGCCCGCTTGGCGCGGGCCGCAGGCCGGGTGATGAATCAGCCTCTGGACCATTGGCTGCGCGAAAGCATTTGTCAGATGGCTGAGCGCACGGTGAACAGTTCGAAGTCAGCAACCCGTCGAGTATCGCCCCTCCATCCGGGAGCGATGCAGGCCGCGCCGGATTTTAACGCCCTGTTGGAGGAGTTTACCCCCTACGTCTGACATCGAGTGCTCATGCGCAACAGTTCTCATTATGGCAGGCAAGCAAGAATACCCAATGTGCGGTGGAAGGTTTCTGCCTGAATATCCAATATCGAACAAGGAATGTCCAATAATGAAGTGGGGAAGTCATCAAACTTGGAATCTGAATTGAAACCGCAGAATACGGAACGCGGAAGGTGAACTCCGCGTTGCTTACCTGCCATAATGAGAATTGCTGTGATGGCAAATCGCCGCTTGCGGGCATCTGGGCAGCGGCGTAATTTCACGCCATGAGTTATCTGACCGTTGAAGTCGAACTTGACCACGGACACGTCGTATCGAAAGGTGCGGAGCGCCTGCCCGAAAAAGCCTCCGGCCTGCTCACCATCATCGACCCCACGCCGCTGCCGCGACTGCGCCCCATCGGTCTCGCCAAGGGTCAGTTCACCGTGCCGAGTGATTTCAACGCCCCACTGCCGGAGGACGTTTTGCAGACGTTTGAAGGCAAATGAAAATCCTGCTGGACACCTGCGAATTCCTCTGGCTCGTGTCCGGCGACGCCAAATTATCCGTCCCCTTTGCCGCTGCAATCCGCGACCCGAACAATCAGGTCTTTTTGAGCGCCGTTTCGTTCTGGGAAATCTCCGTCAAACACAACCTCGGCAAACTGCCCCTGCCGCAGCCGCCCGCGCAATTCATCCTGCAGCAACGCGAAAAACATTTCATCGCGCCGCTGGCCTTGGATGAAACCGCCGTCGCGCAATTGGGCGGACTGCCCGCGCTGCATCGCGACCCCTTTGACCGGATGCTGGTGTGTCAGGCCCAGGCGCACGGACTGACGCTCGCATCCTCCGATCCGCTCATCCGGCAATATCCCGTCACATTGCTTTGAGCAGACTGGATTTCGGCAGCAATTCTCATTTTGAGGAAGGAAGGGGAAAAACGCTGATCTGCCTACGTACGAAGTTTTCGACTCCCTGCGGAGCCAGAGGCACCGCAACAGTCAGCACAATAATCACTGCATCTCGATAGCGAGGTGCTGACAGGTGTTGCATTGAGGAAAAATAGTTCATGCTGAATCGCCTTTTTCAGTAACACCCGACTTGAGTCGGGTGTTACGCTTGGAATGTGAGTCTTCAGCCGTTTTAACGGCTTCAAAGCCCAAGGAAAGCCGTTAAAACGGCTCGATTTCATGGCTTGCGCCTGACACCTGGCTAAAGCCAGGTGTTACTGAAAAGAAGACCTATTTTGATATACTGTTACCAGTTTTCAAGAACAGGGGGTTTTTCAGCAGAATTTGCATTGTCAGTTACCCTCATGAGAACGACCGAATTGTAGTTTCCAGCTCTGGAAGTTACATCAATGTCGGTTCGGAGGATGTTGATTATGTCACAGCGTCCGCATTAAAACCTGCCGCCCCTTCGGGTTCACAGGCATTCTTCGGAATTTTGCGTGTTTGCCAATGATTGGCACCCCTTTTGCATGAGCAACGTTTCGTTGTGTTGACGATTGAGACAAATGACATTGCGAAAGCGGCTGGCCCGGAAACCTGTGAGGGCTCTGACTGCATCGGCTGTCACGGGTGCGGAACGGCAGAGTTACGTGAAGACAACGGTGAACAAGACGAGCTCGAATCGCGAAATTTCACCTCCACGCGCAATGCCTGCAAACTCTGCACTCCCCTGGGAGCCTGCCTTGTGTTCCGGGGAGTCGAGGGTTGCATTCCTTTTCTGCACGGTTCGCAAGGGTGCGCGACCTATATCCGCCGTTACCTGATCAGTCATTTTCGAGAGCCCATTGACATTGCGTCTTCCAACTTTCACGAAGAGAGCGCGATTTTCGGCGGAGCCTCCAATTTCAAGCAAGGCATCGGCAATGTCATGGCGCAATACGAACCGCAACTCATCGGAGTTGCGACGACCTGCCTGGCGGAAACCATTGGCGAAAATATGCCTCAACTGCTGCACGGCTTGCGGTTTGAAAACCCCGGGCGCTCGCTCCCGATTGTCACCGTTTCCACAGCCAGCTATCGCGGCACGCACATGGACGGTTTTCATTCGGCGGTGTGCGCGCTGGTGGAACAATTGGCCGTAAAGCCGGAAATCGCCGCTGAAAAGAACGCCGAAACATCCTCTGTCAATGTGTTTCCGGGCATGGTATCGCCAGCGGATCTGCGCTATTTAAAAGAGATTCTTTCCGATTTTGAGCTTCCGAGCGCGCTGCTGCCCGACTATTCGGAAACGATGGATGGCGAATCGTGGTCTCATTACGAAAAGCTCCAATCCGGCGGCACCCCGGTCTTGGCGATTGCCGCCATGGGACACGCCCGCGCCTCGATTGAATTTGGACGCACTTTACATCCCACCAAAACCCCCGCAGGCATTCTCCATGAGACCTGCCAGGTGCCGCGCCACCTCCTTGGCCTCCCGATCGGTTTGCGCGAAACCGATCTCTTCTTTTCCGTTCTTCAATCGCTTTCGGGATGCGTTGTTCCATCAAAACATCAGCGCGAACGAGGGCGGTTGGTTGATTCGCTCATTGACGCCCACAAGTATGTGTTTGAAAAACGAGCCGTGGTTTACGGGGAGGAAGATCTGGTTATTGGATTGACAGCATTTTTGACAGAAATTGGCGTGACGCCGATCCTTTGCGCCACCGGCGGCAAGAGTGGCCGGTTTGCTGAATGTCTTCGCGAGGCCGCGCCGGGTTTGCCAGAGGAGACGCGCATTGAAGACGGGTTCGACTTCGCCGGAATGGCTGATGTTGCGCCGTCGCTGGCACCCGATTTCTTCCTGGGCAGCAGCAAGGGGTACAGTGTGGCGCGTAAATTGAAAGTCCCGTTGGTGCGCGTCGGTTTCCCGATTCACGACCGCGTGGGCGGTCAACGTGTTTTGCACCTGGGCTACCGGGGGGCGCAGGCGTTGTTCGATCAGATTGTCAACACGCTTATGGAACGAAAACAAGAACTGTCCGATATCGGCTATAGCTACCTATGAAACTCGATTTCAACACTCATCCGTGTTTCAACCGTGAGGCGCATCAAAAGCACGGACGCGTTCATCTGCCTGTGGCGCCGCGCTGCAACATTCAATGCAATTTCTGCAACCGCAAATTTGATTGCATTAACGAGAGCCGCCCTGGGGTCACCAGCGCGGTGCTGAGTCCCGCCCAGGCGCTGGCATACTTGAAGGATGTCATGGCGGCGCGTCCAGAAATCAGCGTGGTGGGCATCGCCGGGCCGGGCGATCCTTTCGCCAACCCCGAGGAGACGATGGAAACGCTGCGCCTGGCGCGCCGGAATTTCCCTGAGATCATGCTCTGCGTCGCCACCAACGGCCTGAACGTCGGCCCTTACATTGACGAGCTTGCCTATCTAAAGGTCAGCCATGTCACGGTGACGATCACCGCTGTGGACCCTGAAATCGGCTCGGAGATTTACGCGTGGATTCGTGATGGCAAAAGGCCCTTGAGAGGCGCGGAAGCCGCCCGCACCTTGATTGCCCGCCAGCTCGAAGCCGTGGCGGAGTTCAAGGCTCGCGACATCATTGTCAAAATCAACTCGATCCTTATTCCAGGCATCAACGATGAGCACATCCCCGAAGTGGCCAAAGTTGTCAAGGATTTGGGCGCTGACATCATGAACTGCATGCCAATGGTTCCTGTGGAGGGGGCCGCCTTTGCCGAAATCCCGCAACCGGACGGCTTGATGACAGCGCGAGTGCGGCTGCAATCGGGACTGCATCTTCCGCAGATGAGTCATTGCGCGCGCTGTCGGGCGGATTCGGTCGGACTGATTAACGAAAAAATGAGCGCCCAACAAATTCAGGCGCTTGAGCATTACGCAAACATAAGCATCGCCCCGGAGGACGACGCCAACCGGCCCTACGTGGCTGTCGCCTCAATGGAAGGCGCGCTGGTGAATATGCATTTGGGCGAGGCTGAACGCTTTCTTATTTATCAACGCCATCCCGATCAACCAGACGGCTTCGAGTTGCAGAGCATTCGCAAAGCTCCAGAGCCGGGCTCTGGAAACGAGCGATGGGAATCGATGGCTGAAATGCTGAGCGACTGCCGCGCGCTTCTTGTAATGGCAGCCGGGCCCAGTCCCATGAGGGTTTTGGCGGCGAAGGGACTGCGCGTCGTGGAAATGGATGGGCTGATTGATGAAGGACTCAAGGCAATCTATGCCAACCGTCCGATCCCAGCCGCCATGAAACGTGAATTTACCGGCTGTTCGCAGGGTGCCGGATGCCGGGGAACTGGCACGGGTTGCGGCTAACAATGACAAATTGTAACTATTCAGGTCAGGGGGGAGAAATTAGCGTCTCGCTGACGCTCAACGAAAATAGGGGCACAGGCAAGGATGCTTATGCTACCTGAATAGTTACGACAAACTCAAATTCAAAATTATCATGACAAAACCGACATATCACATATTTGTTTGCGGCAGTTTTCGCGCGACCGGCGCCCAGGGCGTCTGTCATAAAAAGGAATCCGCTCAGTTGCTTCAGTACTTTGACCAGGAGGTCACCGATCGCGGGTTGGACGGACTGATGGTTTCGAGCACCGGCTGCTTAAAGACCTGCGACGATGGTCCAGTAGTCATCGTGTATCCGCAGAATGTATGGTACAAGAAAGTTAATGAAGAGGCGGCTGACGCCATTCTCGACGCAATTGAGAAGGGGACAGTTGCGGAGGAGCATGTGCTTGCATGAAATCACGCGAGAATAACCGGGCGGGCCCGCCAAAGATGCTTCGATTCGATTCTCTAAGAAAACGAGTCGTCGTTTTTCGGTGGCTCTGGCTGTTGAACGGCCTGATTCTACGCAGCGGCATCGTGGTGTGGATAACGTGTTTGTTACGACTATGAAGCCTTGGATTATTGATACGACCTTGCGCGATGGCGAACAGGCGGCCGGCGTTGTGTTTTCCCGCCAGGATAAGATACAGATCGCGCGCGCCTTGGTTGGCGCAGGAGTGCCGGAGTTGGAGGTCGGGATTCCGGCGATGGGGTCGGCGGAAGTCGATGACATCAATGCAGTGTGTGATTTGGGTCTTCCCTGCCGCATCATCACATGGTGCCGGGCGAAGCGGGAGGATCTCGATGCCGCCGCTCGGTGTCGCGTTCACGGCGCTCACTTCTCATTGCCGGTCTCGGAAATTCATCTCAATGCCTGGCGCAAGGATCGCGCTTGGGTTCTGGAAAACCTTGCATCCATTGCGAAGGATTATCTACCGGTCTTTAATCAGTTGAGCGTTGGAGCTCAGGATGCATCGCGAGCCGACCTTTCTTTTCTGTGCCAATTCGCCTCTGCCACCAAGGATGCCGGCCTTGCGCGATTGCGTCTGGCCGATACTGTCGGGGTATTGACTCCGATTCAAACGTTCAATTTGGTGACGAAAGTTCGGGCCGCCGCGCCGGGATTGCCATTGGAATTCCATGGGCACAATGACTTGGGAATGGCCACCGCCAATACTGTGGCGGCGCTGGAGGCCGGCGCTGAATGCGCAAGCGTGACTGTCAACGGTTTGGGTGAAAGAGCGGGCAACGCTCCATTGGAAGAAGTGGTCATGGCGCTCAAAATCGCGCTTCACTTGGATTCTGGGGTGCGGTCGCGGCATCTTCACGATCTCAGTCAACTTGTCGCGCGCGCTTCCAAGCGTGTTTTGTCCGACACCAAGCCAGTGGTTGGCGCGGCGGTGTTTTGCCATGAATCAGGCATTCACTGCGGTGGGCTGCTTGAAGACCGACGCGCGTATGAACCGTTTGCTCCTGGGGAAAGTGGAAGCGCGCCGTCCCGATTTGTTATCGGATCGCATTCGGGTTCGCGAGTGGTGCGCTGGGTTTTGCGTCAGCAAGGCGTGGAAGTCAGTACGGAGACGCTCGAAGTCTTGATGCGGATTGTGCGGGCACGGAGCCGCGAGAGGAAAGAATTGGCCAACGAACAAGAACTGGTGGACTTGGCCATTAGTCTTGGTAAATTGTAAGTGTTCGCAGGGGGAATGTTTGCGTCTCGCTGACGCTCGCCGGAGGGTGTTGAATTGAGGGAAAATAGTTCATGCTGATAATTGTCTTTTTCAGTAAAACCCGACATTAGTCGAATGTTAACGCTTGAAATGTGAGTTTTGGTGAAATCTCAAATTTGAAATTTGAAATCCAAAAACTGCATAAACCGCAGAATACGCGGAACACGCGGAATAAGAACCCCTTGCGACAAATGTATTCTTAATCTGACGGATGGCATCTTCAAAACCTCATTCTGCCTCTTCTTTCCGCGTGTTCCGCGTATTCTGCGGTTAGCCCAACTGCGATTTCCAAGTCAAAACGGCTCGATTACATTGGCTTCCGCTTGGGCTCGCCGCGGGGCGAATTGCCAGACTGGGCTTGCGACAGAAGCATAGACTTCCCGCGCAAAATTGAGCATTCCCACAAAGCCCGCCAACGGTTCCTTGCGCTCGTGGTTGTGATCGCAAAAGCCAATTCCAAGTTTGAACGCAATAGGACGCTCCTTGACGCCTCCGATGAACAAATCCACATCCTTTTCCAGGCAGAACTTGGCCAATTCAAGCGGATTGGAATCATCCACGATAATGGTGTCCGGATCACAAATCTCCTGCAATCGATGGTAGTCGTCGCTGTCGCCGGTTTGCGAACCGACAACAGCGGTGGTCATTCCGACCAGGCGCAGCGCGCGCACCAGCGAAAAGGCTTTGAAAGCGCCGCCGACATAAATGGCGGCTTTCTTGCCAGCCAATTTGGCGCGGTATTTCTGTAGTTGCGGGTAGAGCGCGCTGATTTCCTTGCGTACCAACTCTTGGGCTCGGCTCAGGATGGAGGGATCGTCCGGGAAGAATTTCGCCGCATCGTAGAGGGCCGATGCCATGTCCTCAATCCCGAAATACGAGACTCTCTTGAACGGGATTCCATAATCGCGCTCCATCATTTTGGCCAGATGAGTCATTGAGCCGGAACATTGCACCAGGTTCAGCTTTGCTCCATGAGCGCGACGGATGTCGTCAATCCGTGAGTCGCCCGTGATGCAGGCGACCACATCAATGCCCATGCGCTTATAATAATCGCGCAAAATCCATGTCTCGCCTGCCAGGTTGAATTCTCCCAAAATGTTGACTGAGTGCGGAGCGATGGAGCTTGTGTCGCCGGTGCCGATCAATTGATAAACCGCTTCGCACGCGGCGCGGTAGCCGTCCTTCTTGGTGCCTTTAAATCCTTCGGAATGGACAGGCAAAACGGGAATCCCTGTCTTTTCTTGAACCCGTTTGCAGATGGCGCTGACGTCATCGCCAATCAAACCGACGATGCAGGTGGAATAGACGAATGCCGCCTTTGGGTGGTAGTGCGCGATCAGTTCGGTCAGAGCGCCTTCGAGTTTTTTTTCGCCGCCGTAAATGACATCCATTTCCTGGAGATCGGTCGAAAAGCTGTTGCGATGCAACTGCGGCCCGCTGGAGAGAGCGCCGCGAATATCCCAAGTGTACGCCGCGCAGCCAATCGGGCCATGCACCAAGTGCAAGGCGTCGGAAATGGGATAGAGCACCACGCGCGAACCGCAGAACACGCAGGCGCGCTGGCTGACGGAACCGGCCACACTGACTTTGCCGCACGCGATTTCGGCATCCTGCGTGTCAGCGCCATTTCGAATCACTTGCGCCTGACGGGATTTTAGAATATCGATCATGCGTCAACGGGGCGGGGCAGGGGGTTGAATTGATCGGGTTTTTGCTCTGGAAAGGTCATGCATTATTCATGTCGTATCAAATCAAATAGAAGTGAAAGGCTTATTTTGAAAGTCACAGATGGGTATCAGGCGCACGTCAGTGAATCGATTTGCTTTAGCTTGGAAACCGCAGTTGGGTTAACCGCAGAACACGCGGAATACGCGGAAAAAAGAGACAGAACGAGGTTTTGAAGATGCCATCCGTTAGATTAAAGATACATTCTTCGTAAGGGGTTCTT
>CAIUEN010000504.1 GCA_903898185.1 uncultured Verrucomicrobiales bacterium | reverse complement strand
GTAGTGAGTAATATGCTCACTACATGGCTTAATGCCTGCCAGCTAATTTTAAGGACAAAATGGAAAATCTCCCTATGAAATTTAACGACGGTACGTTCTTAACGAATTGTAGTGAGTATTTTTGACCTCGAAGTCAGGCATATAGATGCGCGGCGGCGAGCCGAAGAGATGAAGCCCGCGAAACGCGGCGGTCTGGGGAAACCCAGGCGAGGGGGAAGAAGAAGCCCCCGACAACAAATGCGCGAGCCCTAATTCAGTACGGCTGATGGTTCCAAAGAATGTGAATTTCTTGAAGCGGGAAACTGGACAGTTTTCTACGGGCCAGAGGCACCGCAACATTCAGCACAATAATCACTGCATCTCGATAATGAGAATTGCTGTTCTTTTTTAGTGCAAAATTCGTAATCCTTGCCCATGATTGCCCTGCCAGAACGAGCAAATAACGTAACTGTTCAGGGGGAGACATTAGCGGCTCGCTGACGCTCGCCGGAGAGAGGGGCACAGGCAAGGATGCCTATGCTACGTGAATAGTTGCCAAACTGTACGCCATGCGAATTGGATCCGTCAGATCACAACCAACAAGACCAGAGCAAACTGCCGCGCAGGCTCGCGATGCGTTGATGGCTTTGGCTGATCCTGCCAAAGCAAAATTTCTGGCTGGCTTTTTCAAAACTGGAAAAGGCCAATACGGAGAAGGAGATCGGTTTCTCGGCATCAATGTTCCCAGCATCCGGAAGGTAGCCAAGTTTTTTCATAATCTACCCTTGCCGGATTGCGAAGAACTTCTGCAGTCGGAATACAATGACGCGCGATTGCTGGCTCTGATCATCTTGGTGAACCATTATGAAAAGGGGAATGATCAAATCCAAGGACTGGTGTTTGAAACGTATTTGAAGCGCCGACAGTTTGTCAATAATTGGAACCTGGTCGATGCGTCCGCGCCATACATTGCAGGGGGCCACCTGCTGCGCCGAAGCCGGGTGATGCTTTACCAACTCGGGCAATCGAAGTCTCTTTGGGACCGCAGGATCGCCATTGTCGCCACGTTTGCCTTCATTCGACAGGACGATTTCGTGGACACTTTGCGCATCACCGAACAACTCCTGGGCGACCAACACGATTTGATTCACAAAGCCTGTGGCTGGATGCTGCGCGAAGTGGGCAAACGCAACCAGCCTGTGCTGGAGCAGTTTCTGCGGCAGTTTTATCGTCAAATGCCGCGCACCACGCTGCGTTACGCCATTGAGCGGTTCACTCCTGCCGTGCGAAATGCCTATTTGGCTGGGGAGATTGCATAAGCGCTACGATTGCTTCCAAACAGCAGTCGCGCAGTGCGGATGCAACAGTGTCGCTCTAAAACTTCTCAATATGAACGGTTGACACCTTCCGTGAGATCGGTATCTTCTCACATTTCCGGGCGCGAATGGGCTGCGTCTGGACGCCCTCCACGAATGGTGTGGCAGCATAAAACTTAGTTAAAGATCATGAAACGACAGTATCAACCGTCAAAAATCCGGCGCAAACGGCAGCACGGATTCTTGAATCGCAATTCCACCAAGAACGGTCGCGCCACGCTTGCCAATCGCCGACGGGTTGGCCGCAAACGCCTGACTCCTGTCTAAATCAAGACCGGCGGCACGCTTATGCCCCGATTGCGCCTACCCCGTTCAAGCCGCCTGAAACGACAGAGCGATTTCCAGCGGACACGGGTGCGTGGACAGCGCGCGGTCAACGGCTGTCTGATCGCCAATGCCGCGCCCAGACCCGGTGGATTGCCCACGCGGTTGGGAGTGGTGACAAGCCGGAAAGTCGGCGAGGCGGTGGGGCGGGCTCGCGCCCGGCGTTTGTTGCGCGAAAGTTACCGATTGCATCAGCACGATTTAGCGGGGCCGATTGACTTGGTCTTGGTGGCGCGCCCATCCATCGCTGGCAAGAGTTTCGCCGAAGTGGAGCGGGATTTCTTGCGCGCCTTGAAGATGCTGCGGCTCTTGAAACCAGCCGAATGAATATTGCGCAACATAGTTTGGTGGCGTCACTCCGCCTGTATAAGGCGGTATTCTCGCCGCTGCTAACGTCGCTCTTTGGGCCGGGCGCCGGTTGCCGCTATGAGCCAACCTGTTCGTGTTACTCAATGGAGGCGGTGCAACGGTATGGTGCTTTGAAGGGACTTTTTCTGACTGCGGCGAGGCTGGGACGTTGCCACCCATGGGGTGGCTGTGGCGACGATCCAGTTCCAGATACCGTTCGATTTCCATTTTTTCGGCGTTCAAATGAGAGCGCTGGACAACATTCATTTTTTAGACGCCCCCGTGTTAAGGCTTAGCCAATGATTGATCGCAAATCGCTAATTATTCTCCTCGTCTCAGCGACCGTGTTTGCAGGGGCATGGTTCGGAATCGACCATCTTTACCCTCCCGTGCCGCGTCCGGCCATGCCACGGCCATCGACTAATCCTGTCGCAATGCGCTCGAACGCTCCGTCCGAGGCGGGCTCCAACGCGATTGAAACGACTTGGACAGCGAATGGCCCGGTGGCAATGGCGACCCCGGCAGAACCGGAGCAGACCATCCAGATTTCCAACCAGTGCCTTGTGCTTCACTTTACTTCGCACGGTGGCGGCATCAAACTGGTGGAACTGCAAAAATACCCGGATGCCGTCAAACGCATGCCAGGCAAGCCTGCGCCCACCAATCGGGCGACGATGAATGCCCGCGCACTTGCGCCGATCATGGCCGTTTTGGGCGGAGCGCAACTTGAGGGCGACAACAGTTACGTCCTGAGCCAGACCGACCATACGGTTCGCGCTGAAAAAACTCTCTCCAGCGGCCTGCGGGTGGTGAAGGAGTTTCAAATCCTCACCAATTACCAAGTGACCGCAAAAATCCGGTTGGAAAACATCTCGGCGACTCCCATCGCCCTGCCTGCCCAACGGGTGGTGATAGGAACCGCCAATGCCATCGGTTTGAATGAGGATCCGCTGGTCGTGGGCGTTTATTGGTACAATGGCACAAAGCTCGAAGATCTCAAAGACGACTGGTTTGTCAACAGTTCGCTTGGCGGCTGCGTCCCCGGAAGCCCGCGCTCTGAGTACCAGGGCGGCGCGGGCGATGTCGTCTGGGCAGCGGTTCACAGCCAGTTCTTCACTCTCGCAACGATCCCGGCCACCAACGCTCCAAAAATTATTGTTGACAAAATTCAACTTCCTCGTGGCAGCTTGAATGACACATCCGCGATGACCAATGGCTTTCAAGCCGCTCTGGCCTATCCGGAGACGGCTCTCGATGCTGGCAAGTCGATTGAGCGCAGCTATACCCTCTATGCGGGACCGAAAGAATACGATCGCCTGGCTCAGATTGGACAAAAGCTCAACAACAACCTGGACCTGATCATGGGATTCGGCGGCTTTTTCGGATTCTTCTCCAAGTTGCTGCTTCTGTCGATGAATGGCCTTCATGCCATTGGCATTAAATACGCGCTGGCGATCATCTTCATTACGATCATCATCAAGATGCTTTTCTGGCCGTTGACCAATGCCAGCACCAAATCGATGAAGCGGATGCAGGAGCTTCAGCCCCAACTCAAAGCCATCGCCGACAAGTACAAGGACGATCCGAACAAGAAGAATCAAAAGACGATGGAATTTATGAAAGAGCACAAGGTCAATCCGCTGGGCGGATGCCTGCCGATGCTCCTTCAGATTCCGGTGTTTATCGGGTTTTACTACATGCTCCGTAGCGCCATCGAATTGCGCGGCGAGTCGTTCCTGTGGGCGGTCGATCTTTCGCAGCCAGACACGGTTGCCTACATTTCGGGCGTCCCTCTGAACATCCTGCCACTGCTCATGGGAATCACCATGATATGGCAGAGCGGTCTGACACCGGCCTCTCCAGGCATGGACCCCTCCCAGCAAAAGATCATGCGCTGGGGGTTGCCTGTGATGATGCTCTTCTTTTTCTACAACATGTCAGCGGGCTTGACTCTTTATTGGACCGTGCAGAATATTTTAACGATCGTGCAGACGAAACTAACAAAAACAACCAACCCAAGCGGCCCGGGCACCAAAGCAGGCCTGGTCGCATTGCTCAAAAAGAAAAAATAGCAGAGCGGAACGGCGAAGTTGCTCTGTGCGCGCCGCTCCGGTCCATCAAATCATAAAACTATGCCCGCTCAACCCAAAGCCACACTGGAACAACTGCTCACGATGTTGGGGTTCGAGGTCACCGTTGAAGAACATCCGTTGGAAGACGGTTTGTTTCTGGACGTTAAGACAGAGGATTCCGGCCGTTTGATCGGCCGCCAGGGACAAACACTTTCCGACCTGCAATACCTGACCAACCGCATGCTCTACCAGCAGGACCAAAGCGTGCCGAAAGTCATGATCGACGTCGGCGGATACCGAGCCAAGGCCCGCGATGCCTTGGTGGAAAAGGCCAAGGCCGCCGCTGAAAAGGTGCGGCGCTGGGGCGATATTGTCGAACTCGAACCGATGAGCGCCTTCGACCGCCGCATCATCTACAACGCGCTGCGCGAGCAAGTCGGCATCGAAACACAGAGCGTCGAAGTGGAAGGCACCAACAAAAAAGCCATTCTTCTGCGTCCCAAGCACTGAGGTGATCTATGTTTACCGGAACTTACACAGCTCTCGTCACTCCGTTTTCCAACGGGCAGATTGATGCCGAAGCCCTGCGGCGTCTTATTTTGGCGCAAATCAAAGGCGGAGTGGATGGCATTGTGCCGGTGGGAACCACCGGTGAATCTCCCACCCTCAGTTACGAGGAACACGTTGAGGTGATCAAACTCTGCGTGAAATTTTCCGCTGGCAAGATCAAGGTTCTGGCCGGAACCGGCGCCAATTCCACCAATGAAGCGGTTTTTTTGACCGAAGCCGCCGAAAAAGCGGGCGCTGATGGCTCGCTGCAAGTCGCGCCGTATTACAACAAGCCGACACAGGAAGGTCTCTACCAGCATTTCATGGAGATCAGCCACGCCACCAAACTGCCGCTGGTGCTTTACAGCATCCCCAGCCGTTGCGGGATTGAGATCGGGGTGGAAACCATCCGACGCCTTGCGTCCACCACGCCAAAAGTCGTCGGGATCAAGGAAGCCGGTGGCAATGCAGATCGTGTCAGCCAGTTGCGCGCGGCTCTCGGCAAGAAGTTCATCATCCTCAGCGGTGACGACTCGCTGACGCTGCCGTTCATGGCGGTTGGCGCCCAAGGTGTCATCAGCGTGGCCTCCAATATCATCCCCAAACAGGTGGCCCAGATGGTCAATGCATTCAGTCAAGGCAATCCCGCTCGCGCCCTTAAATTGCATGAGGCTTGGTACCCGATATTCAAAGATCTGTTTATCGAATCGAATCCTGTTCCCGTCAAGGCCGCCTTGGCGATGCTTGGCCGGATGTCGGAGGATGTTCGGCTCCCGCTGACCACGCTCAGTTCAAAGAACCGCGAAACCCTCGCGGCAACATTGAAACAATGCGGTTTGTTGAAGTAGGCTTGTCATGACCAAAGTCATAATTTCGGGATCAAAAGGACGGATGGGGCAGGCATTGGCGCGTTGCGCCGCCGCGATTCCCGGCATTGAGGTCGTGGCTCAAATCGATTTGGCAGATAACCTGGCTGACACCATCGAAAAAGCCGATGTGCTCATCGACTTTACGTTTCACGAAACCACGGTTGGCTTTGCCGAACTCTGCGCCAAACACGGAAAAGCTATGGTGATCGGCACCACCGGTCATTCCGATGATGAACGGCGAGCATTGCTCGATATCGCAAAGAGAATTCCCGTTGTCTGGGCCTCGAATTTCTCGACTGGTGTCAACACGCTTTTCTGGCTGACACGCAAGGCCGCTGAAATCCTTGGGCCTGCATACGACTTGGAAGTCGTCGAGATGCATCACCGCTTCAAGAAAGACGCTCCCAGCGGCACGGCCAGGAGCTTGGCGGAAATCCTTTCAGAAGTCCGCCATGAGCAACTCAGCGACGTCATCCGGCATGGCCGCGAAGGTGTGGTTGGCGAACGCACAGCAGTGGAAATCGGGATGCACTCGATTCGCGGCGGGGATGTCGTGGGCGATCATACCGTGATGTTTGCGACGCTCGGCGAACGCGTGGAATTGACCCACAAGGCTTCCAGTCGCGATACCTTCGCCAACGGCGCCTTGCGCGCCGCGCAATGGCTCATCGGCAAAAAGCCGGGAGTCTATGATATGCAGGATGTGCTGGGACTCAGGGATTTGAAACTTTAGAAAGCATCTTCAATTTGGATTACTCGTCCAAAGTATAAATGCCTTGTTCTTCATCTGCGTTAATCTGCGTCATCTGCGGATAACAATTTTCTAACCACAGATGAACGCAGATGAACACAGATATTATGAATCAAAGAGATAGGGAGACTTTTGCCATCGCTTGGAAATGGATTGAATGTCTTATTCTTCATCTGCGTTAATTTGCGTCATCTGCGGTTAACAGTTTTCTAACCACATGAGAATCGCTACAGAAATCGCCTACATAGCTCTTGGCTCAAATCTGGGTGATTCGATTCGGATTGTCCGCGAGGCGATGAACCGGCTGGCTTTGCTTTCCGCCGGACCGCTCATAAAATCCTCGCTCTGGGAGACCACGCCAATTGATTGTCCGCCGGGCTCGCCGTTTTTCATCAACGCGGTTGTCGGACTCATGCCGCACGATCATGATGAGCCTCAGATGCTTCTAGCGCCCTTGCAAGCCATTGAGCGGGAATTTGGAAGGCAGCCCAAGAAGGTTCTTAACGAAGCCCGGTTGCTCGACTTGGATATGATCGCCTTCGGCGCGCGCGCGATCTCGACACCGCAACTGATTCTCCCTCACCCTCGCGCACATGTTCGGGCCTTTGTCCTGGCGCCGCTGAGTGAAATTGCGCCCGATCTGGTTTTACCGGGCCAAACCCAGTCCGTAAGCATGTTGCTCAACGACCTTCTCAAAATCCGTAGCAATCGCGCCAAGCAGGCTGTGTCAGTCATTGATGTCCCATGAGTGCGATCAAACTCTCATTATGTGGTAGCAGGCCAGAGTTCACCCCACATAATGAGAATTGCTGGGCGGCTTGGAACGTTTCTTGCCGAAACAACATCAACGAGTTATAAGAACGGGGAGCCGGACAGGCTTATTGCCGAAAGGCATTGGCGATGACAAAACCTTCTTTGAGGCGTTTGGGATGGCATTTCTCGCCGGGCGGTGCTCCTTGCCGAAAGGCACTGGCGATGACAAGAACATGGGGATAATACTGAATACAGGATTGGAGTCGAATCGGTGCTTCTTGCCTAAAGTCATTGACCAAGAACCAACTTATATCCCGAACCCCTCCTACTTCATCATTGGAAATTCCTTGTTCGATATTGGATATTCGTTTCCGTTTTCCATGTTTTCTTTTCTCGTTCTCGCTGACAAGCATGCCGCATTAACACAAGAACATGCCTATTGTTATTGGCAAAATCGTATTGCACCCTTGGCGATCTTCCCTCTATGGCGAGCGGACGCGGTAGAAGCGACCGGGATAATTTGTCCACTGGGAATCGTTGAAATTGGCACCGCCGTCGGTGAGCGTATTGGTTTGGATGGGATACCAAACGGGGTTGGTTAGGTTCGTGCAGGCTTCCACTACAATTACTTGCCCGCTGGACCAGTTGATGTTGAACCCGAATTGATTCGACCCCACACCGAAATGGGCGTTTTGGGCCTGCATTTGCGGCTTCCATAGCTTTGTTGGACGACCGCAAAACGTCGATCCCCAGTTCGTTTTCCCCGGCAAATAATAGACGGTCATATTAGTTTGACTTTGTTATTTTAACCGTCTTCTTTTTCACGGCGTTTTTGCGCGCGCGCATGCGATTCGATAGCTTGTTGTCTGAGGCGATGTCTTTGGCGCATCTGCATGAGG
>CAIUEN010000503.1 GCA_903898185.1 uncultured Verrucomicrobiales bacterium | reverse complement strand
TTCTGAAGTTTTTGGTTCTCTTGAAAAATTTGTGGGTAGATTTGGCCTGATTCTCTACCTGGTTGTTGATAATAGAAGCATCCCGTCTTCAAATCCGGCAGTATGGGTTTCGACCAAGAAAACCATTGCTGGAAAAGGAGAACGGGATGCTGCTCAAATCTATACTGAATCGTATTCAATTGCATCATGGTTTTGTCTACGGCGCTGTTCGTCTGATTGAAAAGGCAACGCGCTTGATCCTTGAAATTGAAATCCGATCACGCAAAGGAAGTCGTCCTATTTGTTCATCTTGCGGTAGCCCTGAGCCTGGCTACGACACTTTGAAAGAGCGGCGCTACGAGTTTGTTCCGCTGTGGGGTATCTCCGTCTTTTTCTTGTATGCCAGACGACGGGTTGATTGTCCTCGTTGTGGCATCAAGGTGGAGCGGATTCCCTGGGCCGAAGGGAAAAATCACCTGACCACCACATATGCTTGGTTTCTTGCAAAATGGGCAAAACGTCTTTCCTGGAAAGAGACGGCTGATGCATTCCACACCAAATGGGATAACGTTTTTCGCGCTGTAAAGATGGCTGTTGCCTGGGGTCTGGCCAACCGTAACCTAGACAACATAACCGCAATCGGCATCGACGAAATCTGTTGGAAGAAGAAAGGCTCCAAGTTTCTGACGCTGGTTTACCAGATAGACAACGGCTGCAAGCGACTCCTCTGGATTGGTAAAGACCGCACGAAGAAAACCTTGATTGGCTTCTTCGATGAGTTTGGCCCGATTCGTTCGTCTTTGTTGCGCTTCGTCTGCACCGATATGTGGAAACCTTACCTGCTGGTTGTGGCAGAGAAGGCAAGCCGAGCCATGAATATTCTGGATCGTTTCCATATTATGAGCCATATGAACAAGGCCATTGATAAAGTACGGGCGACAGAGTTCAAGGTGCTCAAAGCTAAAGGAAAACAGGCGATACTCACCGGCAGTCGATGGTGCCTGCTAAAACGACCTGAAAACTGTACGGAAAAGCAGGCTGTCAAACTTCAGGAACTTGTCGCCATCAACCTGAAGACAGTCCGAGCCTATCTCCTCAAGGAGGACTTCCAGCGATTTTGGAGTTACAAAAGCGCCGGTTGGGCAGCCAAATTCCTCGACCAGTGGTGCAAGCGAACCATGCGCTCACGCATCGATCCGATGAAGAAAATTGCCAAAATGCTGCGCTCTCACCGGAATCTAATTCTCAACTGGTTTCGGGCAAAAGAGCTGATTGCACTGGGTGCCGTAGAGGGTCTCAACAACAAGGCCAAAGTGACTACTAAAAAAGCCTACGGATTTAAGAGCTTTGATGTAATAAAACTAGCATTATATCATACACTTGGAAAGCTACCCGAACCGGTAGTCACCCACAAATTCTGCGGGTGAAGCAGAAAGAAATTGTGTAGTATGAAGAATACGAGGTGAATATCATGTCAATTGCATTGAAACTTGAGTTGCCGGACGGAGCGTTTTCCGCACTACATAAAAGCCCGGATGAATTTGGAAGAGAGTTGCGTCTTGCAGCAGCTGTTAAATGGTATGAAATGACGATGATTTCCCAGGAAAAAGCTGCTGAAATAGCCGGCTTGTCACGAGTTGATTTCAT
>CAIUEN010000502.1 GCA_903898185.1 uncultured Verrucomicrobiales bacterium | reverse complement strand
GACAACACACGCATCGCTCTGATGGAAAAACACAGGCAGTACCGTCTGGGAAACCTTGATGGGCCGCGTGACGCTGCTGAAGAACGATCCCGACGGCGCCAGCGTCTGTTGGCCCAAGAGCACCTCCAACCAAGTGCCAGCCAAGTCCCCTTGCAGGTTGTCGAGCACCGACACACGGCGTCCCTTAAGATCGGATAAGGCATTAATGCCGCCATCAAAGCGCGCGAGCAGGATGTACTCCTGATAATCAACGCCGTTGATAATCCTGATCAAGAGCGGCTCGGCAACAAGGTTCTGTTCCAGCGCCAGGAACTCCTGAGTTGGCAGGACAACTATATCCACCGCCCCGGAGATCAACAGCTTGGTTAATTCGGGAACGCCTGAGAAAACTCTAGGGTTCGGATCGGCGACAATCCCGCGGCTTTCAGCGATCTGTTTCGTATAGGCTCTCACTGACATCCGTCCATCATTTTCGTTAACCTCCCGAAACATTCGGATGGACAAGCCAAAGCGCGCATCAGGCTGATTGGTGCCAACTGCGGCCGTGTCTGCAGCCGTGACTACGAAGGGTATGAACAGCAAACACAGGATCAGTCTCACGATCACAATCCACCCCCTTTGGCATTGAAAATCAGGCCATTTGTATGGGTTAACCCAGCCTGGCTTGTGAGTTCGCACAGGCGCGCATGGGTCGCCAGCAATTTCTGGGTGCTCTGCAATCTTGAAAGCGGCCTTACTTCAGTCCGGTCACATTGAAAGATCGTCATCAACTGCCGACCGGCGGGCATAGTATGAGCCGCTGTCATGGCATCGACAAACTTTTCCTTGAGCGAGAATTCAAACCCAGCGCGGAAGCAGGTCACTGTCGGCACAAGCTGCGGCGAAGCAGCGAGGATGCGGAGTTGATTGGTGATTTGCGGGTTGAGTTCGCCCATCAGGGCAAAGCCTTGACGGGTGACAACACACGCATCGCTCTGATGGAAGAACACCGGCAGTACCGTCTGGGAAACCTTGATGGGCCGCGTGACGCTGCTGAAAAACGATTCCGGCGGCGCCAGCATCTCTTGGCCCAACAGCACCTCCAACCAAGTTCCGGCCAGGTCCCCTTGTACGCTGTCGAGCACCAACACCCGGCGTCCTTTAAGATCGGATAAGGCATTAATGCCGCCATCAAAGCGCGCGAGCAGGACATACTCCTGATAATCAACGCCATTGATAGTCGTAATCAAGAGCGGCTCGGCCACAAGGTTCTGTTCCAGCGCCTGAAACTCCTGAGTTGGCATGGAGACCACGTCCACCGTCCCGGAGATCAACAGCTTGGTTAATTCGGGAATGCCCGAGAAGACTCTAGGGTTCGGATCGGCGACAATCCCGCGGCTGTCAGCGATCCGTTTCGCATAAGCTCTCACTGACATCCGGGCATCATTTTCGTTGACCTCCCGAAACAATCGGCTGGACATGCCAAAGCGCACAGCAGGCTCATTCGCGCCAACTGCGGCCGTGTCTGCAGCCGTGACCACGAAGGGCAGGAACGCCAAACACAGGATCAGCCTCACGATCACAATCCGCCCCCTTTGGTATTGAAAATCGGGCTGTTTGTATGGGACAACCCAATTTGGCTTGTACGCTCGCACAGGCGCGCATGGGTTGCCAGCAACTCCAAGGCCGGGACCAAACAAGAAACCGAGTGAACCTCCAAGTTCTCACATTGGAATAGCGTCAAGACTTGCTGGCTGGCAACCGTGGCATGCATTCTATTAATATTGGTCAAAATCCGGTCTCTGACTCTACCGGAATAATCAGCCCGAAACACAAACACAACAGGCACTAATGGAGGTGATGTTCCCAGGATTTTCAACCGCTGCCCCACCTGCGGATTGAGCTCAACCATGGTTTTAAATCCACGCCGAGTCACCACACACGCGTCTATCTGGCGGAAGAATACCGGCAGAACCACCTGCGAGAGCTTCGCGCCTTGCGTCACCCGGATGCAAGCCTGACGGGTCTGACCCAAGCCGGAGTTGAGCAACTGTGTATCGAGCCAGACAGGAGCCAGGCTGGCCGTCGGATTCTGAAAAAAAACAAGGCTATGTCCCTTCAAATCCTCAATCCGTTCCATGTGGCTGTCTGCGTGGACGAGCACCAGATACTCTTGTGTGATCAGCCCTTCATTAACTCCGAGGATAGCGTTGGTGGACATCCATTCGCCGCCCAAGGCACGGTATTCCTCGGCTGTTAAACTTATGGCATCAAGAAGTTTGTTTCGCACAGCGTTGGCGATCTCATCGTTGCCGTTCAGCACTTGCGATTCCGCAATCACGGCAACGTTATGTTCCAGCAGAAGGGCCTGTGCCCAAATTTTCAGAGCCGCCTTGGCGTCGTTCTCGTTAACCCCGGCGAACATGCTTGATGAAAAACCTAAACGCAGCACGGTATTGGAGTTATCGACGGCGGGAGCCTCGTACGCATGGAGAAGTATCTGGCAGGCAGCCACTACAAGCAGCAAGGCGTAAACGCTCCATCGGCCCACGCCACAGGGTCTCCTCCAATCGGTTTTATTTGCAGAGCGATTGCGCATATTCAGATTCACGTAGCATAGGCATCCTTGCCTGTGCCCCTCCTTCCGTCGAGCGTCAGTGAGACGCTAACTTTCCCCCCGGAACAGGCAAGATGCCTGTTCTACTCTGAAAGAAAGTTTTACAGACGCAACTTCTTAAGAACTTCTGTGCCCACAAGCAGGGTCATTTGCGACTGCAAAGCAATGTGATCGTAGCAGGTCTTGTAATGTTGGGCTGACATCAAAGCTTCCATTAACTGGGCGCGAATGACCTTTTCCGTCTCGACGAGCTCGTTTTGGTATGCCCGCGTGTTTAAGTCCCGGTTTTCTTGGGCGGCGGTCATTGCATCAAGCGTCGCTCGGTACGACTTCTGGGCGGCCCTCAAACCAAGAAAAACGTCTTTGATTTGCAGGCCAATCCCTTCTTTGAGAAGGAACTGCTCTTCCCGGATCTTATCGACCCGCGCGCAGGTTTCGGCGACCTTGTTTTTCGTTAGAAATCCGCTGAAGATTGGAATCTCAACCCCCACCCCCACAGTCCATCCTTCCTTGTTTCGATCTGTGGCTAAACCGGCATCGTAGTCATTCCACCATTTGTGCAACTCGCCGGTGACAGCCAGTTTCGGGTAGTGTCCGCTTTTCGCAGTGCGAACCGAGCCTTCAGCCGCCCGTATGCCAGCCTCGACCTTGGCCCAGTCCGGGCTGAACTGGTATGCTGAGTTCACCAAGTTGTCGAGGTTTTCGGCAAATGGCGTGTACGGCAGTTCAGCGTCTTTCGGCCTGATGGCGGTGTTCCAGGCAAGCCCCATCGTATTCGCCAGGGCAGCCTGCGCCATTTCCTCATTCTTTTCCAACAAAGCAACCATGGCGCGAAGCGTTTCCACCATCACCTTGTTGTCCAGGAAATCGGTCTTCTTCACTTTCCCCGAACCTTCCTTGTACATGGTTTCGGTCAGGTTCAAAGTAGCTTCCATGCGGGAAAGCGTGTCCAAGCCAACTTGGTGGAGCTGCCGCGCCAGCACCGATCCGTAATAGAGCCGTTTGACGCTGTCAACTATTTCAAGATCGGTGCGCCGGGCGTCCTCTTTCATCATAGCCACCAAGCCATTGGCTTGTTCGCGATATCCTTTGCGCATGCCGCCGTCATAAAGCAGCCATGTGGTGTTTAATGACGTCATGACCGAATCCGGGTCCATGAGCTTGACGTCCTGCGCGGGGATGTTGGCAATGCTGGCTGGTGCGCTGTATTGACCAGTGGGCAGTCCGGGTATCGTAATTGTCGCTGTTTGAGCGGGAATCGACATGGTCGAGGCCGGAAATAAGAAATTAGGCGATTCATCCACCCGCTGGTATCCCACATTGCCAGTTATCTGCGGCCAGTAAGCCGCCAATGCCTGGCGATGCTGAGCCTCCGCCATGGTCACCGCAAACTTGGAAGCCCGCCGCCTGCGGTTGTTCTGCATGGCACCGACCAAGCATTCGTCGAGAGTCATTTCCCTCGGCCCCTCAATGCTATTGGTTGGCTGAAGCGCCACCGCCGCAGTCTGATTTGGGACTTCCGCTCGCGCGGCCAAGAGGCAAGTGGCCGCAGCCATGACAACTCCAACTGTTCTTAGACTACCGGTGACTTTTTGGTTTTTCATATCTATAGCTAGGCCAAAAAGAATTTTGACCTTAATGCCAAGGAAATGCAAGGAATTTACAGCCACCCCAGCAATTCTCATTACTGTCGCGTATTTTGACTTGGCGGCAGGCGCTCCTTTTGATTAGCTCAGCGAGTTAATGAACAAGCTGCGCCCCCTGATTAGTCTATTGCTGCTGATTGCCTCGGCTTTTTCGACCTTTGCCCAATTTGAAACCGGCTGGGAAATCCGCCGCCGCCCGCCCGATGGTGAGTTTGTTTATGATGTCCAAAAAGGTGAAATCGTCGGCAATAAAGGGGTTATCATTACCTATAGAGGCGTTACCTTGGATGCGGACCGGTTGGTAGCCAACGAAAAGACCGGCGAAGTCCAGACCGAAGGCCATGTAACGATTGTGGGCAAGGGACATGTTTGGGAAGGAACCAACATCTTTTACAATTTCAAGACCGACGAAATGAAAGCCGGCGAGTTTCGAACCGGCATGGGGCCGGTCTTCATCGAAGGAGCCGGACTGAATTCGTTTCATAACAACGAGTTTTATTCGGCGAATCAAAGTTTTATTACGACCGACGACTATTCAGACCCGATTTACAAAATCCGCGCCAGTGTGCTGATTATCGTTCCAGAGCAGTATGTCGAGGCATACGAAGCCACGTTTCTTTTGGGAAACGTCCCCGTCTTCTATTTGCCGCACTACAAGCGCACTCTGGGACGGCATCTGAACAATTACGCAGTCATGCCCGGTTACCAGGGCACTTACGGCCCCTTTTTGTTGAACACGTTTAACTGGTATCTGAACACAAACCTGGATGGCGCGGTGCATCTCGACTGGCGCGAACGACGCGGCTTGGCGGGCGGGCCGGATTTCAGCTACCACTTGGGGCGCGCGGGCGATGGCCTCTTCAAATACTACTACACCCGGGATCTGGACCCCAATGCGGATGCGGTTCTTCAGCCGCTGCCATCGGATCGCAAGCGTCTGAGTTTCTTTCATGTCGCCGAGCCGGTCACCAATTTGACTGTCAAACTGGTCGCCCGGTATCAAAGCGATCCTCAAGTCATCCGCGACTTTTTCGAAAATGAGTATCGCACCAATGTGCAGCCGGCGTCGTTTGCGGAAGTCTCCAAGTTCTGGCCCAATTATACTCTGGACGTCATGGCCAAGCCGCAGATCGTCAGCTTCTTCGAAACGGTGGAGCGGCTGCCCGACGTCAAGCTGAGCGCCGCGCGCCAACAGATTGGCGTGACCCCGGTCTTTTACGAGGGCGAGAATTCGTTCGGCTATTTTCGTCGCGAGTTTTCACACACCAATGATTTCCCGTCCTATGCAGCCGCGCGCGGCGACACGTTCCACCAGTTGGTTCTGCCGCAGACCTGCTTTGGGTTTCTCAATCTCGCGCCGCGAGTCGGCGGGCGCTTCACCTACTACAGCGATGTCTATGGGACGCGCGTCGCCACCAACGAGCAGGTAAGAGGCGTTTTCAATACCGGAATGGAGGTCTCGACCAAATTCTCGCGCGTCTGGCGCAATGTTGAGAGCGATTTCTGGGATGCCGACGGGCTGCGTCATATTGTTGAGCCGGACTTTAATTACGTTTTCGTTCCCACGCCCACACGCCGCCCAGAGCAGTTGCCGCAATTCGATTATGAGTCGCCAACCTTGCGCCTGTTGCCGATTGATTTCCCCGACTACAACGCCATTGACTCAATTGACAGCCAGAATGTCATCCGCCTTGCATTGCGAAACAAGTTGCAGACCAAGCGTCGGGAAGGCGTTGATAACCTGATCAATTGGGCCGTTTACACCGACTGGCGCCTCGATCCGCGCACAAATCAAACCCGGTTTTCGGAGGTGTTCTCGGAGATGGATTTGAAACCGAAGTCGTGGATCACTCTCAATTCCCAAATCCGCTGCGACGTAATCACCAGTCGGTTGACCGAAACCTATCATCGAATTTTGCTCAAACCGAACACGACATGGAACTTCAGTCTGAGCCATCGTTACCTGTTCGATCCCACTCCCGATTATGGTCACGATACGTACACAAGCAGTGTTTTTTACCGGCTCAACGAGAACTGGGGCGCCCGTATCTCGCATCGGTTTGAAGCGCAGTCCAGTGTTCTCGAAGAGCAGGATTACACGGTTTATCGTGATCTGCGCAGTTGGACCTCGGCGCTGACGTTGCGTTTTCGCGAAAACCGCGTTGGCGGCAAATCGGACGTGACGGTGGCTGTGAGCTTCTCGCTCAAGGCATTCCCACGCTACGGCTTGGGTGCCGACTCCGAACGCGCGTCCATGCTTCTCGGTCAGTAAACAGCAATTCTCATTTTGGCAGGCAGGCAAGATACCCAACATTGAGTGGAAGATTTCAGCCTCCGCGCTCTCCGCGCCTCCGCGTGAGTGCTCCTGAATATCCAATATCGAACAAGGAATTTCCAATAATGAAGTAGGAAGCGGCCAACGCAAGTCCAGTGCCAGCTTCCAATTACGCCTGCGGCCAAGCCAAAATTAGAATTGCTGGTCAGTAAAACTTTGTTTATCCCAAAATTGACTTTTGGGTCGCTGCTAATTTATTCTTAGCAGATATGGAAGACGACGACGCCCCAGAAGACTTTAACCCCATTGAAATCGTTGAACCTTGGTATGATTGCTTTGTCGAAAGCGAGTATCATAAGGGCTTAAACGAACAGCAGAAGAATCAGTCTTGGGGTGTGATTGGGGCTTTTGCATCGCATGCTTTCGATCACATCGGCACCCAACCAAAACATTGGGATGTTTCGACGGTTGAGGAATGCTGTCTGGAAATCCTGCCACGCAAAATTACCGCGGACTCCTCTTTTTTTGAAGCGGTGGGGCCGGTGCTTGCGGCGTTTTTTCGCTACTTGGATGCCGAAAAGCTTCTACCAAAGGCTGGAAAACTCGCCAGTTTTGCTCAGAAAATCTCACCGCGAATTGTGGAGATGGCGGATGATTCCTCTAATTGGGGAATGGCGAAGACCCTGTTCATGGGCGCGATTGAAGCTGGGGTGGACGTGACCGACCAAGAAGCGCTGAATCGCTATATGGTGCAATGCAACCAGCGCCTATTGCCCAGACAGCAACAGCACTACCCAGACGCTCCGTCGCCCTCTCCCGCCTACCATCCACCCGTGCCGATCCGACGCGCAACGCCTAAACTGGGACGTAATGATCCATGCCACTGCGGCAGCGGCAAAAAATACAAACATTGCCACTTGGGCAGTTAGTACCGTAATTCGTAAGTTCGTGAGCAAGGACTTGGTAGATTTTACTGGGTAAAAGCATCGTCCATCCCACTCACGAATTAACGACTTTCTGTACTATCAAATTTCATTCGGCGCCCAGTACCATTATCGCGGGCATCGTAAAACGGTCTGGACTATTTTACGATGCGCGCGATAATGGTCCCATGAACGAACAGCCGCGTCTTTACACCGCTGTCTTGCGAGATCACATCGAACAACATCGTCAGATGGCTATGGTCTCCGGGCCGCGCCAGGTCGGCAAGACCACTGTGTGTCGGGCCATCGGCGACGCATATCTGAACTGGGACAATACCGATGACCGCCGCATCCTCCTGCGAGGTCCCGCGTCGCTGGCCGAGGCGCTGCAGTTGGATCGTCTTCGGACGCGCCCCCTCGTTGCGGTGCTTGACGAATTGCACAAATACACCAAATGGAAAGCGTTGCTCAAAGGATTCTTTGATACTCATGGAGCGCGGCTGCGACTGATAGTGACAGGCAGTTCGCGCATGAACGTTTTTCGCCGTGGCGGCGACAGCCTGATGGGGCGTTATTTTCTTTACCGCATGCATCCATGGAGCGTGGGTGAATGCCTGAGAACGGACTTGCCCAAGGGGGAGATCCAGCCCTCCGCCGAGATGGCAACTGCCGATTGGGATGCGCTCTGGGAGCATGGCGGGTTCCCTGAGCCGTTTCTGCGGCGCGACAGCCGTTTCACACGCAGATGGCGTTCGTTGCGGCAGGAGCAGCTCTCGCGGGAGGACCTTCGCGAACTGGCCCGGGTCACCGACCTTGGAACAATGGAAATTCTCATGCAACTGCTCGCCGAGCGTAGCGGGCAGCAGCTTGTCTATTCCAACCTCGCCCAAGAAATCCAAGTGGCAGTGGACACCATCAAACGGTGGATTGATTTCCTCGGACGGATGCACTACGGGTTCATCGTCCGTCCGTGGTTTGTGAATATTGCGAAGGCGTTGCGCAAGGAGCCTAAATGGTTCCTGCGCGATTGGAGCGGCCTCGCGGACGAAGGAGCGCGGGCTGAAACTTTCGTCGCCTGCCATCTGCTCAAGGCGGTCGAAGGCTGGACCGACCTTGGATTTGGCAACTTCGAGCTGCGGTATCTGCGCGACAAACAAAAACGTGAAGTGGACTTTATTGTCGTGCGAGATCACAAACCCTGGTTCTTGGTCGAGGTCAAGCTCTCTGACACAAGCCTCGCAGAGTCCCTTTCTTACTTCCAAGCCCAAACCAAGGCTTCCCACGCCTTTCAGGTGGTGATGAATCTGCCCTATGAGCAGGCCGATTGCTTCAAGGTGCGACAACCTGTAGTCGTGCCGGCCAAAACCTTTCTGAGTCAGCTCTTATGACAGGCGAAATCTCAAACAATCATATTTCGGCTTGCCATTCGTGTCCAGTTTATCGGCTAATAGACAAATCATGAGCATTGCGTATCAGATAATTGTTTGTGGCAGTATTGTGCCGGACCCGCTCCAGACTTTGGAGCCGGCATCAAGTCCGACCGGACCGGCACTCAAGAACGAAATGATGCTTCCGGCGGTCTTGGATCCCTGGGCCAGCCACGCCCTTTACGAAGCTGCAAACCTCGCCAAAACCACGCCCGGCAGCAAAGTTTGGCTGGTGAGTCTCGGGCCAAAGGCCAAGCTACAGCAGGTCATGATGTCCGTCGCGCAGAAGGTTCCGTTTGAACTGGTCGCGTTGGATGGTCCGTCAGGCGGATTCACCGAGGCGTCTGATGTCGCCGCCGCGCTGGCGGAGGCGATCCTGGCCATCCCTGGGCTGGATCGTTCGCGGATGCTGGTGTTCGGCGGGTGGGAATCGGCTTCGCGCGGAGCCGGAGCCACCATGCAGATGCTGGGTGAGCGACTTGGAATCGTCGATCAATTTCAAGGCGTGGACGAATTGAAAGTCCAGTCCGACGGCGCTCTGGAGATTCTGGAACGAATCGAAGGCGGTCGGCATCAGGTCTCGCGCTGCGCTGGCGCTCCGGCGTTGCTTGGTTGGGCCACTGGAAATTTGCCCGAACCCAAGAATAATCCACAGGTGGGCATGGCCAATATGCGACTGATGATGCCCGCGCTTCAGAAGGCTAAGGCTGTCAAACTGGCAGGCGAAGGACTGGCTTTTGCCAGCGTTTCGCTCCCCAGGCAGATGCGCCAGACCCGGATTGTTAAAGATCAGTCGGCGGACGCGATTGCCCGCGAAATTGTCGAGTGGATCAAAAAGTGATTTCAAACTATGGAAACGATTCTCTTTATAGCGCATACCGAAATTGATGGAACCCTGGCCAAGTCGGCGCTTGACGCATTGAGCGCGGCAACGGCAACCAGCGCCTCTCTGGCAGCCGGATTGGTGGTGGGATTAATCGGCGAAAACACACAGTCGGCGGCAAATCAAATCGCCTTGTGTGGCGCGTCGAAGTTTCTCGCGGTCAACGGCGCGGATTTTTCCCAGGCGCGTTATGCCAGCGATGCCGCGGCGTCCGAAGCCTTGGCCAAGGCGGCTGGGGCAACGATCATCATTGCGCCCGCAACCTCACGCGCCAATCGCGCGCTCCCCGGCGTTGCGCAACGGTTGGGCGGTCGCGCGGACACTCATGCCGCCGGGTTGGGCGTGACCGACGGCAAGCTCTCGGTCACACGCTGGTATTATCGCCAGCGCATGGAAGCGGTGGTTCAGCGAACCACCCGTCCTTGGATCATCCTGGTGGAAGCGGGAAGTCAGCCGACGTGGCTGGGCGCGGCTGGAACCGCTGTAGTTGAAACCGTTGCCGTTGTTCTGCCCGATTCATCCAAACGCACTACCGTGACCGGCATTCGCTCTCCGGCTGCGGATGCCCAAACCATCCGGCCTGATGCGGATCTGCTTTTCGTCACCGGCGCGGGCTGGACAAAGAAGCAAGCCGATGGCCAAACTCACGTTAAGGAGGCCGAAGAGATCATCGTCGGATTCCTCAAGAAAACCAGAGCATCCTTGGGCAGCAGCAAGTCGCTGGTTGACCTGGGCGGCGAAGGCGAAGCGGTATTGCCGTTCTTGACGCATTTGAACCAAGTTGGCCAAACTGGGGCAACCCCGCGTCATCCCAAGGGCCTGTCCACCTGCTGCCACGGCGAAGAGCCTCACACGGTCGGTTGGCGATTCATCAACGAACGCCGAGCCATCAGTTTGGACCCGAACTGCGGCTGGGCTCGCGGCAAGGCGGATGTGCTCTATGTTGCGGATGCGTTCGCGGTCATGAAGAAGGTGAATGAGATGGCATAGGACAGACTAACCGTTACTGTCTTTCCAAGGGGGAAGGCGGACAGGAAAGGATTGAATATCCAATATCCAACAAGGAATGTCCAATTTCCAAGGGGGGAGTCAACTGTATATGAAACCCTTTTCTCCACTTGATTTGTTACTTTCTTCCGTCCACGACATCTGGTCGTTGATTTGCTCTGCCGCAATTGATGCAATGGGGATACTCATGACATCCGAACTCGTTTGCGATGCGGCACTCAAGGCGTCCAGTGCGCGGGAGTTTTAGCTGGAATAGCGCGCGCCATCGGTTGGGATGTTCGACCAGCATAATGATCGCGCCCCCTATATAAAGCAGCGAGAAAACATTGTGCATTTGAGGACCGCGCAACCCAAAGAAAGCCTGTCCTGGCAGCAGTTCGACCAGCCAAGGACTGACAATCTGGCCCGCGAACAAAGCGAATAAAACGAGTCCGTAGCGCATTGAAAACCGCAGGTTGGCGATCATAAACAGGGCAAGCAACGACTGCGCGGCCGTGAGAAGGATTTCGCCCATCTGAAAGTCGCCCATCGGAATTGGATGTTTGATCTGGCCGCTCGACAAGGCGTAAACCCCTGGAATCATCCCCACCAAGAGCGTCCATTGGTTGAGCTTTGCGGAAAGCAGGCTACCCAATGCGACACATCCGTTGCCCCTTAGCGCAAACATGATGGCTACGATGAATTCCGGCGCTTCGGATGCAACCGGCCCCAGCCACTGCACCAGCAAAAACTCGTTTATACCGAGAACCTTTCCCGATGCGATCAAGCTTTCGCAAAACGGCTTTGCATTGGCGACAATGGCAAAACCGGCAAAGAGAAACAGCAGCCCCGTCGCCAAACGTCGCCACACCTTGGGCAACCGTACCAATTCCTCCGCCGGCCCTTCGTTTTCAACCTCGATCACCGGCCTGCGGCTGGCCTGAACGATATACCAAGAGTAAATGCCCAGGAATACCAGCATGTCATACCACGCCAATGTGCCCTTGATCGGAATGAAGAATGCGTAAAGGGTCGCAATAGCCAGCAGCACAATCTCCAGTCGCCGCTCCCGTTCCAACCGAATCGGCTGCCTTTGTTTAAGCCAAATAATCAGGACAATCAGCGACCATGCGACACCGATGACCAGTCGATTGGCACCAGTCATGTTTGCGACCGAATATGAGGCGTAGTGGCTGTCAGGATTCTGGCCCGCTTGCCAGGTGAAATACATGTCCACCGCGTACTCGGGGAGCACCGAGATGATCGCCACCACGGCCAGCGCCAACGCTTGGGGGATGTCCGCTTGCGCGGCGTCGCAGGCCCACAACAGCAGAAATGCCGCGCTCATGATGGCAACCCCTGCGAAGCCCATGGAGATCAGCGGCGAAGTCATGGAAACATGATTCAGGCGAAGATAGATTCCAGGCACGGTGGCCAATGCCGCGGTGAAGATCAGCAGACGGTTCTTATTCAAGTTTCAGTCGCGGGGCCGGAAACAATCCATGCCCCCTTGCGGGTGAGAATTAAGAACAGCCCGGCGGGAAAGTCAAGGAGCGTTCGGGTAGGGTCAGCAGTTCTCATTATGGCAGGCAGGCAAGCTAGAATACCCAATCAATGGAAGATTTCCGCCTTCCGGGCCTGCGCATGACGGAGATTGAATATCCAATATCGAACAAGGAATGTCCAATAATGAAGTAGGCAGTCCGCTTTTCTCACTGTCCGAAGTCTTTTGCCAGGCAATTCGCATTTTGGGAGGAGGCTGTTGGGTTGAATCTCAAATTTGAAATTTGAAATCCACAACTGAATGTCTGACGTTACATGAGAATACGGATGGGCACGAGAAACAGAAGTTGTTGTCAGAATTGCTCACT
>CAIUEN010000501.1 GCA_903898185.1 uncultured Verrucomicrobiales bacterium | reverse complement strand
TCATTTGCAGTTTTTGGATTTTAAATTTCAAATTTCAAATTTGAGATTTTGCCAAAACTCACATTCCAAGCTTAAGGGCGTTGGAAGATTCAAAAATACCCGCATTTTGAATCTTCCAACTCGAAAACTTTGTGCGCAGGCAGATCAGCGTTTTTCCCCTTCCTTGCTCAAAATGAAAATTGCTGTCCCGCCGGAGTTTCCGTTCCCTCGGATCCACCACCGGGTGGGACGTCCGAGCCACTTGCCACCGGGATGACGGACTGCGGATTTGAACGGCGCTGAGCGCTGCCAATTTTATTCCGCGCTCTTCTTTTTGGAGATCTTTGTGTCCACGAGGATGGGGCGCAACTCCTTGATCGGCTCGGGCGTTTTGTAATGACGCTTGAGGCCCAACTCGTTAAGCGCGCCGGTGGGAACGCGCGAGATGAACTCGGGGAAAATGCGTTCCACACGGTCACGCAGCAATTTCTGACCGGTTTTCGATCCCCAGAAGTCGTCCTCGACCTTGGTCAGCGCCACAGCCGCCTCTTCGGGGGTCATGTTTTCGCGCTTGGCCAATATCCAAACCAACTCCTTGTCGCCGGGCATGCAGACCGGGAATGGAACGAACTTAAGTTTGATTTCAACATCTTCGCCGGCATCTTCATTGATCGGGCGAACTTTGATCTCGCTGCTGAACTGGCGGCCGTCGGGCAATTGGACTTCAACCGCAAGGCTCTGCTCCTTTTCGTCGGGCTTGATGGTCACGTCGCCATCGCCGAACGCGGCGTTGAACTGCTTTTTCACCTCCATTAATGTCTTGGGCTCAAGGTCGGGCAACTCGACCTGCTGACAAAACTTATCGAAGGCCACAGCTCGTGCGGTAGCTTTGAGTTCATTGGCCACAGCATCGTAAATCGTTCCCGCCAAGCCCGCGTCATGGGTGGCTTTGGGCAGGACTTTCTTGAGCAAATCGAGCAATTGAGCTTCGGTTGCATGGGCAGCTTTGGTCTTTTCTTTCTTCATGTTTTAAAACAGGGCGTTGTTTATGCGCCACTTCTTGCTCAAGCGCAATCCTGATATATTCGTTTGCAGCAATTCCACTGACTTGAATAGTATTGCCTCCCATCCGGCATATTCTTACATTGTCGCTCCAATTGTTACGATCAACCGACGGGTTTATTACAATTCGATGACAAGCCATTATGTTTTCGATCCAGAAATTATTTGGTAAAGAGGATAAGTTTTTTGACCTGCTGGAAGCCAGTGCCGAAGAGGCGCGCGCCAGCGTGCAGGCTTTGGTGAAATTGACCGAAGCCCGGCAGGAGGGCTCGCTTGAACCTTTTGTTGAATCCCGGCGCAAGGATAAGAAGATCACCGAGCAAATCAGTGAGGAATTGGTGCGCACGTTCGTAACGATGCTCGAGCGTGAGGATATCGAGGCGCTATCCAACGCTCTTTACAAGGTTCCCAAGACAGTTGAAAAATTCGCCGAGCATTATATTCTGGTTGAGAAGCGGGTTCGCGACGTCGATTTTTCGCGGCAAATCCATCACTTGGAACTGGCAACCGACACCGTGCTGGCAATGGTCAAGAAGCTCCGACGGGTTGCCGACCTCGAAGAGGTCAAGGAACTCAATGCCAAGCTCCAAAGCATCGAGGGCGAGGCAGACAAACTGATGCTCGAACTTTTGCGCGATCTGTTCAGCGGCAAACACGAAACGCTCGTAGTCGTAGTCCTGAAGGATCTCTACGAATTGCTGGAGAAAGTGGTTGACCGTTGTCGCGACGCTGGCAACGTGGTCTCGCACATCGTGCTGAAGAACTCCTGAGATTGCGCCAGCCATGACTCTTGTTCTTTGTGTCGTACTGGCAACACTGGTGTTTACCTACACCAATGGCTTCCACGACACCGCAAATTCGATCGCAACCGTCGTCTCCACCAAGGTCTTAAGCCCGAGGCAGGCGATCTTGTTGGCGACGTTTTTTAACCTTATTGGCGCCCTGGCAGGCACGGCAGTGGCCAAGACCGTCGGTACCGGCCTTGTCAACACCGCGTCCATTACGATGAGCACCCTGCTGGCGGCAATGCTCGCCGCGATCATCTGGAACCTCCTGACTTGGTATCTTGGGCTTCCATCCAGCTCCAGCCACGGCCTTATTGGCGGTCTTTGCGGCGCAGCAATCGCCTCGGCGCATGGAAATTGGTCGGTTGTTATCTGGACGAGCAGTGACCCTATCACCCATGCCAAGGGTGGAATCCTCTACAAAGTAATCGTGCCGATGCTCACATCGCCGCTGGCAGGATTGATCTTCGGTTTTCTATTCATGAGCCTCTTGTATTATTTTCTCCGAGGCTGGAAACCGACCAGGGTGCATACGGTGTTCGGCAGACTCCAAATTCTCAGCGCGTCCTACATGGGGCTGGGCCACGGACTGAACGACGCCCAAAAAACCATGGGCATCATCACCTTGGCGCTTTTCACGGCCACGGCTGGTGGAAGAATGGAGAACCTTCCTCCAATGCTGAAGTTTTTGTACACGCCCAAGTTTGAGGTTGCCGTTTGGGTGCAGGTATTATGCGGCATCACAATGGCCGCTGGAACTGCCGCCGGGGGATGGCGCATCATCCGAACTCTCGGCCACAAGATGGTGCGACTCCAGCCCGTGCATGGTTTCGCCGCCGAAACCACCGCAGCAAGCATTCTCACAATCACCGCCGTCTTAGGCATGCCGGTTTCCACAACGCATTCGATCACCACCTCGATCATGGGCGTTGGACTGGCCAAGCGATTGAACGCATTGAAACTGGGGCTCGTGGAGCGGATTGTATGGGCATGGGTCCTCACTCTACCCGCTGCTGGCGCTCTGGCCTATGGCATTGTCAAATTGTTCCAGCCACTGGGATTGCTTTAGTCCCGCAGCGTTTCAGGAAGCGCGCCTGACATGCATGACCGGAAAGTAGGGTAGGCCTCTGGCCTGCCAGTTCGCGGGGTCTCCGACCCCTCGACCCATCTTTCGCCAGAGCAAGTCCACGGAGTCAGAGACTCCTGGAACTGGCAGGCCGGAGGTCTGCCCCACAAAGCCAAAGTTATTTTTCGGTCATGCATCTGGCGCATTTCGCATTGCAGTAATTTGGCTGGCATTGCCCGGGGGCAGACGTGCTATTATAGCTTCATGAACTTGGACGAGACACAACGGCAACAGGTCAAGGTTTGGATCAATGAAGGATTGAAACTGTCGGAAATCCAAACCCGGTTGGAAAAAGAACATGGACTGCGCATGACTTACCTTGATGTGCGTCTCTTGGTAGATGAGCTCAAGCTCATGCCCAAGGATCCCATGCCGACGCCCTCCGATCAAAAGACAGCGATTCAACCTCCACCGACCAATCCACTCAATGTCGAGCCTGAACCCAAGCTCGGTGGAAAAGTCAGGGTCGATGTGGACCAAATCGCGCGTTCCGGCGCGGTCGCCAGTGGTAAAGTCACTTTCAGCGATGGCAAATCAGCCACATGGTTCCTTGACGAAACCGGACGGCTGGGCATCGGCGCCACCGAAAAAGGCTACAAACCACCCGAAGGCGACTTGCAGGAGTTTCAACTCGCATTGCAACGCGAGTTGCAGAAACTCGGCTATTAGGCGGAGGCGTGTGCGAGACAGGAAAGTAACCATGTGGGGCAGACCTCTGGTCTGCCGGTTCGAGGGGTCTCCGCCCCCTCGACACATCTTCCTCCAGAGCAAGTCAGTAATTCTC